>PXES01000139.1 GCA_003564655.1 Paracoccaceae bacterium | reverse complement strand
TCCTCGATCGCTCGGGCGATACGATCCGCTTTCTGGGCGCGGCCGAAAACTCGGTGCGCAACCTCTATTCCGCGCATGGACCGATCCGCCTGCCGTCTGATCTGGGGCCGGTGAAGCTGCGCGTGCCGCCCGGCCCGCTGAATATCGCGGTCTGGCAGGAACTGGGTGTCGGCTCGGTTGTCGGCCTGTCCGGGGCCGAGCGCAATCAGGGGCTTCAGACCGGGATCATCGATGCGACCGAAGGCAGCCTGTCGGGCACAGTGTCGGGCGGTCGTCTGGTGGGGCATATCACCATGACCGGGCACAGCTTTTCCTACATGGCCTACCTGATCAACGAGGATTTCTGGCAAGGTCTGAGCGATGATCAGCGCGACATAATCTCGGCCGCCACCGAGTTGTCGATCATCATCCAGAACGGGGCCGCCATGACCGCCGAGCTCGATGCGCTTGAACAGGCGCGGGCCGAGGGCGAAGAGGTCACCATCCTGTCACCGGCCGAGGCCGCAGTCTGGCAGCAAACAGCGTTTCCGGTCGGTCAGCAGTTCATCGAGGAAAACCTCGATGCGGATTTCGCCGAACGCGTGCAGGCCGCCATCGACGCAATGCGTGGGCACTGATCACTGACGACGCGACAAAGCCGACCGGTCTGAACCGGTCGGCCTTTTTTGTGGAATTGCTCCCCCATGGCCATCATTCTGCTTCTGCTCGTGGTTCTGATCGTCGGCATCCTGCTGGGTGTGCCGATCTTTGCGGCCATGGGGCTTTCGACCCTGGTTCACTACGTCGATACGGGTCGTGAATCGACGCTGATCATCCTGAATCAGCGTATTTTTAATGGCGTGACATCCTTCACCTTTCTGGCCGTGCCGATGTTCATTCTGGCTGGCGAGATCATGGTGAGAGGCAAGCTGATCGACCGCCTTCTGGATGTCGCGCGCGCCTTTGTCGGCCATCTGCGCGGCGGGCTGGCGCAGGTCAATATCCTCTCGAGCGTGTTCTTTGCCGGTATCTCCGGCTCCGGCCAGGCGGATATCGCGGCGATGGGGTCGACCGTGGTGCCTGCGATGGTCAAGGACGGCTATCCGCGCGGCTATGCTGCGGCGATTACCGCACAATCCGCCACCCTGTCGCCCACCTTGCCGCCATCGATCGTGATGGTTGTCTATGGGGCCGTCTTCGGGGTGCCCGTGGGGGCACTGTTTGCCGCCGGGGTCAGTGTCGGGGCTTTCATGGCGATCTGCTACATGACCCTCGCCTATGTCATGGCGTGGAAATACGATCTGCCACTGCATCCGCGCGCCAATCTGCGGCAGGTCTGGGATGCCCTGCGCGCGGGGCTGGCGCCGCTGGGCATGCCAGCCATCATCCTGATCGGCATTTTCGGCGGGTTCTTTACCACGGTCGAGGCCGCCGCCGTCGCGGTGCTGTATGCACTGATCATGACACTGGTGGTGTATCGTTCGATCCGGATCTCCGAGATGGGGCCGATCCTCGTCTCGGCAGCCGTGACCTCGGCAGCCGTGTTGATCATCGCCGGGGTGGGGCTGTCCTTTTCCTATATCGTGGCGATCCAGCACATCCCGCAAGCGGTTCTGGGCGCCCTGACGACGCTGTCGCAAAACCCGTTCGTGATCATCTCGCTGATCGTCATCGTGCTGCTGATCGCGGGTATGTTTGTCGGGCGCACCGCCAATATCCTGCTGTTCGGCCCGATCATCATCCCGATCTTCTATCAGCTTGGCTTTTCGCCCGTTCATACTGCGCTGATCATCATCATCGTGCTTGGCGTGGGCCATCTGACCCCGCCCGTGGGCGGTGCGTTGCTGACGGCCTGCCTGATCGGGCGCTGTTCGATGCCCGATATCCTGAAATACATGTGGCCGATGATCATTCTCGAAGTGGTGCTGGCCGCGATCATCCTGATGGTCCCCGCGATTTCGGAGGCCCTGCCGGCCTTCTTCGATCTGGGAGGAACCGCGCGATGACGGATCACACCCCACCCCTGCGCCGCGCCATCGACGCGATTGACCGGGCGGCGGGCGCTATCGACTGGCTGTCGCGCCTCGCGATGGGGGCCGCCCTTCTGGGCGTGCTGGCGATGCTGCTGCTGCAGGTCGCGGTGCGCTATGTGGTCAATTTCCCCTTGCCCTGGGTCGAGGAAATGGCCGTCTATCTGTCTGGCTATATCGCCATGATCGGCACGGCGGTCTGCCTGCGCATGGGCTTTCATCTGCAGGTCGATCTGCTGCGCGACCGTCTTGCCGGGCGGGCACGACTGGTCCATTTCCTGCTGGTCAATCTGGTGGTTGCCGGATTCGGGTTCTTCCTGCTGAAATACGGGATCCGCTTTGTCGAACTCGGCCTCGGGCAAACGAGCCCGTCGAGCTATTTCCCGGTCGCGCTGGGTCGGCTTTCGATGCCCATCGGCGGCGGGTTGCTGTTGATCCAGTCGCTTGTGCTGAGCCTGCGCGCGCTGGATGCGCTGATCCATGGCCCGCGCGACGGCGATCAGAGCCTTTCATAGATGATGTGATGGTGATTGCCCGCATACATGTGCCGAACAGATTCCAGCGCCTCCATCGCGGCAAGGCGGCGCCCAGAGGCCAAGGCCTCGGTTATCGCTTCGCGCGACGGATAGTCGATTTCCAGCACCAGAAAGACATCCGCGCCGGGGGTTTCGGCCGCGCGCGGGCGGTAGAGCCGCACCTCCTGCGCGTGCAGCATCTGTTCCCATGCTGGCCGCAACCGGGTGCGCACGGCGTCGAAAAACGCCTCCTCCATCCCGTCATGGATGCGGCCGCGAAAGATGGCGCTGCGTGTGAACATGAATTCCTCCCTCATCGGCCTGAATCTCGGCACGCACTTGCAAATATGGTAACGTTATCATAACCTCGTGCAAAGCTGAAAACACATAAAGGACGCAGTCTATGTCCCTGAGCGATGCCACGCAATTCCTCCAGCTCGATGCGGAGAATGCGATCCATCTGATCCACCCCCCGGCCCCGGCGGGGAAGGCGAGTTTCGTGTTCTTCAACTCGATGGGGGCCAACACGGCAGTCTGGGAAGATGTGCTGGCGCCTGCCTTGCGCGAGAACGGATTCGGGACGCTGAGTTTCGATTATCGCGGGCAGGGGCAGACCCGCTTCGGCCCCGAAGCGACCCTGACCCCGGCAGAAATCATCGCCGACAGCCGCACAGTGATCGACCGGATCGCGCCGCAAGAGCCCATACTGGTCGGCCTGTCCATCGGTGGCCTCTTCGCCGCCTCGGCGCTGCTTGGGGGTGCGCAGGCGCGGGGGCTGGTGCTGATCAACACGCTGCGCAAGCAGAATGCGCAGGTCGAATGGATCAATACGCTCGAAGCACGCCTGATCGGCATGGGCGGTATGCCGCTTGTGCTGGATGTGCTGCGCCCGGTGCTGTCGGGGGTGGACCAGTTGGAAAAACTGCGCGCAACCCATCTGCCCGAGGATGGCTACACGCCGTGGCCCGCAGACCATCCACGCCGGCGCCTCGCCGAAGGGGTCAAACAGGCGCAATGGGATATCCCGTGGCAGGATCTGTCGCTACCGGTGCTTGTCATGACCGGGCTTCAGGATCGCCTGTTCCGTATCCAGAAGGATGTCGATGAGCTGACCGCCCGCCTGCCCGATGCGCGAACCGTTACGTATGACGAAGGCGGCCATTCCCTCCATGCCGAATACCCGGATCGTTTTGTCGCGGACCTGATACGGTTCGCCGGGGAAACAGGGGTGGGATGATGGACAGACGTCGCCTGGCAGGGACCGATCTGGACATGTCGGTCATCAGTTACGGGCCCATGCGGGCACCGCAGTCGCGCGATGATCCGGCCGTGGCGCAGCACCAGCACGCCTTGCTTGCGGCGATCGATCGCGGGGTGAATGTCATTCATTCCAGCTATGAATATGGTGTGCGCTGGCTGATGACCCCGGTCCTGCGCAGCCACCCGAAGCGCCACGATCTGCTGCATGTCATCAAGGCCCCTGTGCCCGACTGGGACGATGGCGGCTTCGACCCCGCCAAGCTCGAGGCGATCATAGACGACGCCCTGCGCGAGTTGTGCACCGACCGGATCGCGCTGGTGCAGTGGATGTGGCGCTGCCGCCCGCATGAAGAGGCCCCGCGCGTGTCGCTGCTGGCCGATATCGGTGAGGCCGTGACCGCGTGTTTTGCGCGCCTGCGCACGGCTGGCAAGGTCGCGCATATGGGCTGTTTTCCCTATTTCCCCCGCAGCGCAGAGGCCGCGCTGGACATGCCCGGGAACCGCGCCCTGATCGCCTATTACAATCCCATCGAGATGGAGATGCTGCCGGTCATCCGGGCCGCCGCCGCGCGCGATCAGGGCTTCATGGCCATCCGCCCACTGTATGAGGGGGTCCTGACCAGCCGCTACAGTGACCACGCCGCCCTACCTGCGGATCATCGCCTTGCAAAGCCGAAATACGCCGCGTGCTTCGATCATCGCGCACGCCTTGCGGCCCTTGTGCCAGAGGCCGGGCAGGACATGACCCGCTTCGCCATCCGCTTCCCGTTACTTCTCGACAGTTGCGCCAGCGTCATCGTCGGGCTGAATTCCGAAGCGCAGGTCGCGGAGATCTGTGACCACGCCCAGGGGGTGGCGCCGGATGCAGCGACAATCGCGCGGGTGAAACAGCTTCATGACGACATCACCCAAGCGGAGGGATAAGCCGATGTTCGTGCGATGCGCGTTCTTTCACGGCCATGTAAAGCCCGGCCAGCAAGCCGCCTTCGATGCCCATATCGCGGCGGAACTGCACGCGCTCTGGACGCGGTTCCCGAATGTGCAGGAAGTGCGCCTGCTGCGTGAGGTCGAGAGCGACCGCGCGGACATGCATCTGGAACTCGTCATCGCGATGCGGTTCGAAAGTCGCGCCGCAATCGCCGAGGCGCTCGCCTCCGAGGTGCGCTACGCCAGCAAAGACGCCTCACAGGCGCTGTTCAACATGTTTGACGGCCATGTGTTCCACACGGTCTTTGCCGCCGATCAATTGCCGATCCCGACAGGCACGCGTGTCGCAAGGCCGGCCTGAACAGGAGTTGACGCCATGACAAAATCGAAAATCGTTCTGATAACCGGCGCCAGCCAGGGTATCGGGCGCGCTTGCGCCACGGCGTTTCTGGACGCCGGGCATCATGTCGTGCTGGCCGCGCGTGGCCGCGCCGGGCTGGAGGCCGTGGCGCAGACAGCCCCCGAGCGCAGCCTCGTGCACCCGTGCGATGTGACCGACCCCGAGGCCGTAGACGGCCTATTCGCGGCCATTGGCGAACGTTACGGGCGGCTGGATGTGGTGTTCAACAATGCCGGTATCAGCCTGCCCGCCACCGAGATCGCCGATATCACATGGGAAGACTGGCGGCGGGTCGTGTCGGTCAATCTCGACGGGGCGTTCCTGATCGCGCGCGGGGCATTCGCGATGATGCGGGCGCAGACGCCGCGCGGCGGGCGGATCATCAACAATGGCTCGATTTCCGCGCATGTGCCGCGCGTGGGGTCGGTGCCCTACACGGCCTCCAAGACGGCGATCACGGGGCTCACGCGCACGCTGTCGCTTGACGGGCGCAAGCATGACATCGCCTGCGGCCAGATCGATATCGGCAATGCCGCGTCCGACATGACAGAGGCGATGCAGAAGGGCGTACCGCAGGCCGATGGCAGTCTGCGCCCGGAACCGGTGATGGATGTGGCGCATGTGGGCGATGCGGTGCTGCACATGGCCGATCTGCCACCCTAGGCCAATGTGCAGTTCATGACGATCATGGCCACCAAGATGCCCTATGTCGGGCGCGGGTAGCAGCCAGCATTTCGGGCCGCCAGAATGACCAGCGGCAGGAATGTGTCGAGAACCGGGACCGGCACTTCCGCCATACGGGCGAAGTGCTGCACGATCCGCAGGATCGGATCGATTTCCATCGAACGACCAAGATCGAAATCCTGCCGCAGAGGGCTCGGTCATTGCCATCGCCGAAATCCCAAAGGTCGCACAGGAACTACAGTCGCAATTCGTGAATGCCTCGCCATTGTTCGTTGGCGCGCTGCTTTACATGGTGGTGCTGTTCCCGATGACGCAGATTGTATCTCGCATTGAGGGTCACGGGGGTGCCCCGGGGGCATCGGGGGGCTTGCGTCGAGGGCTTCCCGAAAGCCGGTGACCGAGTTCGAATACTGGTGAAGGATACCTCTGCGCTCGAGCGGGGTATCTGCGATCTGGACAGGGTTTCCTGTCACGCGCTCGACATTACGGATGAAACCGCCGTCGAGGCGCATATTGAACCGCACGGGTCGATGGCGGCTTGTTCGATGGCAGATTTCCGGACAGCCTTGGAGATCATTGTGACCGGCGCGTTCCTGATCACGCACGCAGGCGTGCGAGAGGCCCTTGATGCGTCAAGAGCCCTGTCCATCATCGCGATTTCCTCGGTGATTTCGTCGCTCGCATCGGCACCCAAACGGCTGGCCTATGCCACCAGCAAGGCCGCTCTGATCGGCTTCGCCAAATCCGTGACGTTGGATTTCATCCGCGATGACATCCGCCGCAACGTGATCTGTCCCGGCAACATCGACACCCCGTCGCTGCGGTGGCGCATCGCCGCTGGGGCGCGCGAAGATCACGGCTCTGGTTGCCCTGAACCCGATATCCTGGTGTGGGCAGTTGCGGGTGCCATCGGCGCGTCATAGACGAGCCGCAGCTGTCTACTGACACAGCGTTCGGCAACGGCTCACTGATCCGGGCGTAACAGGCGCGAACCCGCCGACCTGATCGCGCATATGTCACAGCTTAATGCACCGCCGTTTCTCAGGGGGCAGGGTTGCGATCATTCTTCAGAAGCACGTCTGAAAGGTTTCCGCCATGCCCCGCTATTGTCTTATCGTCGAACCGATCCCGCTGGTCGCGCGCGATCTCGCGCTGACGGCGCAGGAGCGTTACGGCCTGACCCCGGTGATCACCGGCTCCGCGGCGGAGGCTCTGGATTGGCTCGACGCGCCCCAGACAGCGCCATTCACGCTCGCGCTGGCCCTTGTGCATCCCGGCCCTAACGTTGCGTCGGACAGCACGCTGTGGCACTGCTTGAATGACATGTGCGCACGGGTGGTTCTGCTGGGCAGCGAAGCGGCACCGCAGGCGGGCGCGGCGCAGACGTTGCCGGTTCTGGCCTGGCCCTTCACGACAGAGCATGTGGTCAACCTGTTCGACACGCTCGGGTTGCGCGATACGCCGCCCGGGCCAAGCCACTGCCGCCCCTGATCACAGGAAGAACATCCAGATCAGGATGACGACAGGTAGCGGAATGCCGATCAGCCAGAGCAGAAGTGGGCGCATTGGACGGTCCTTTCATCTATGGGGGCGGCGCCGTGTGTCGGACGCTGCGGTCACTGAAGAGAAACGCCTTGCTGACGTTGCGGTTCCGCGCCCGGGCCGCATGAGCTGATCACGGCTTGCCCAGCCGCCGACGAGTGCACGCCGATCAAGCAATGGGAAAAGGCCCCGCCGCAGATGCGGCGAGGCCCGGGACCCGGCGTCTGCGGCGGGTGAGCGTGTGGTGTCAGCCCTCGTATTCGGGCAGCGATTCCACCTGCTCGCGGTTCATCGGAAGGTGAACACGCACGCTGTCATCGTCATCGTTGCGGAAGATTTCTGCGCCATCGAGGGGCAGTGCGACGGTGTGCGAGCCGATGCCGAGAAAGCCGCCCACATCGACGATGACCTCGCCAATTGCCGAATCATCGGTCAGCATCGCGTCATCGACATTGCCGATATTGTCGCCCATGGCGTCGTAGACATCTGCCCCCAGCAACTCGTCGGCGCTCAACTCGGCGGGGTCGACGGAGGCGTAGTCTTCCGGCGCCTCGGCGATGCCACCGGGGGCCCCGATCTGACCCTCTTCGGTTGCGCTGCCGTCCTCGGCGTCGGCCATGCCCATATCACCGTCCGCGGCGCCCTCCATGGCGTGCTCGGTGTGCTCTGCTTGGGCGTCGGTCTCTGCTGCGGCCATCGGCTGATGATCGAAACCTGTCGACAGGCGCTCCTCGTCCCATTCGGGCAGTTCTTCAAGCTCTTCGCGCGTCATGTTGATCACGACAAAGAAGTCATCCAGCTCCTCGGTCTCGCTGTCATCGGTGACGAAGTACAGCTCGTCGATATCGACCATCACCGTGCGGGCCATGAAGCCCAGAAACCCGCCGACATCGATGAGGACGCCCCGGACCATGCCGTCCTGGCTAAGCACGACTTCGCTGATCGACCCGACGTCTTCCCAGTCGTCACGTTCGGCAAAGAAGCGGTCCGAACTGGTCCAGCGCGCCATCTGCGGATCGTGCTCAGACCCCATCGCGGGCTGATCACCTGCTGCCTGTTGTTGTTCGGCGCGCCAGTCGCGCACATCATCGCTGTCGAGTGTGTAGAGCGACTTGCCGGTGAAATCACTGGCAAGGAAGGCCGGCACGTTTGTCGGCGCGGGCATCTCGGTGGTGGTTTCGTCGTGATCGCTGGCCTGCGCCATCACACCAAACGATGTGGCAGTCACGATCGCCGTGGTCATCATCAGTCTACGCATTGGACACTCCTGTCATGTCGTTTTGTTGACGAAAGCCCGGGGCCGGTCATGGCTGTGCGGGCTTGCAAACCAAACGAACAACCCGGTCAGGGGTTCCAGAAAATCGACGTGAAAAGGGAAATTTTTTATTTAATTACAATTGCTTACAGAAAGCCCTGCCCCTGTTTCGGGGCAGGGCGGTCAAGCGGTGGTCAGCCCCTCGCCACAGCGGAAAGCTGCTTGTGACGGGCGTCGCAGTACTTCCTTAGACGACAGACAAACGCTGCTGGCGACGATTGGTTGCACGCGCCCTCCCTTGCCTTCACCGTTTCCTTCCCCGCATATCGAGCGCGACCGACAGACCGAAGAAAAACGCCTCTGTCAACGGCGGGACCTGGCCGGTCGGCGTGTAGAGCGGGCTGCGCGCACCTGCCGCGCGCTGCCGTTGCGCGGGATCTGGCAGCACCGGCTTCGGGGGCAGGCGCCACATCACGATCAGCCCCGCACCGATCAGCAATGCGGCGACCACCAGACTGGCCAGCGGCGCGTTGTAGACATCGGCCAGAACTTTCCAGATCGCGGCCAGAAGGAAGCCCGCACCGACCATCACCAGCATTCCGCCCGCCAACAGCGCGGCGCTGCGGCGGGCGTAGGCGCGGGCGTAAGCCCGAATTTCAGTAGCCGAAGGCACCATGTCAGCGCCGCGTCAGCAATAGCCCGACCAGAAGCCCGAACCCGGCCGCCAGCCCCAGAGCCTCTGCCGGGCGACGGGCCGCGAAGCGCTCGGCCTCGGCATAGGCGGCGCCGGCCGTGTCAGCAGCCTTGTCATACCCGTCACGCGCGGCTGCGGCGGCCTGTTTGCGGCCAGCCTCGGCCCGATCCTTCGCGATCTCGGCCAGACTTGCCGACAGCTCTTCGATCTGACGTTTCAAGACCGCCAGATCGTCGGACAGATCGCTGCCTGCGGCGCGCGCGTGCTCGGCGGCTTTATCCTTGGTTTCGCTTGCTTTCTTCTTGATGTCGGAAACGTTCTGTTCAGCCATTGTGTTGCTCCCTTCTGATGGTCGTGACCTGTGTGAGGTCCCGCCCGAGAGACGGGACCAGCAGCGTCGTCATACCTTGCTGCTCCACTCATCGACCTCTTTCTCGGCTTCAGCCTTCGCGATGCCGTATTTCTCCTGAATCTTGCCGACGAGTTGCTCGCGTTGCCCGTCAATACTGGTCAGATCGTCATCGGTTAGCTTGCCCCAGCGCTCCTTGGCGCTGCCGGTCATCTGCTTCCATTTGCCTTTCATCTCGTCCCAATTCATCTCGCTTCTCCTGGTCATTAGCTGCGCATGTCGTGATCCCATCGCGGCTTTGCGCATTTCGATACCACGTCAACGCTCTCGCGCCGTATCGGTTCCGTTCAGCCCAGCGCATTGAACAGCTGGCCCGCGACCACGGCCCCTGCGCAGGGCGCGGTTGCGGAACCGATTGCCACGCGCGGGGGTTGATCCTGTGTCGGGGGCGACCAACCGGAACCCGCCGCCATGCCTGTTGCGAGCTACATGGAGACCCGCGCCACAATGGACGAGCTTCCCGGCCAGGACGCACACACGCCCGCGTCAGCCAAACCACAAATGGGCAATATCATGCGCGGGCTGGCGCTGGCCGCGTCTGCAGCCGCCGTGGTTCTTCTGCTGTGGCTGCTTGGCGACGTGTTGCTGCCGTTTCTGGTCGGGGCCGCGGTCGCCTATTTCCTCGATCCGGCCGTCCGGCGGCTGGAAGGGGCGGGCGTGCCCCGGGTGATGGCCAGCCTGGGCATGATGCTGCTGCTTTTCGGGCTGCTGCTGACGGCGCTCATCTGGCTGGTGCCACTTGTGGTCAGCGAAGCGGCGGCGTTGTCGCGGGCGCTGCCAAGCATTTTCGAAGATGCGAAAGACTGGGTCGATCAGGTCACCAACGAAGAGGTCGACGACGAGGACAGCACGATCAGCCAGATTCTGACCGATGCCGGCGACGCGTTACGCGAAAATGCGCAGACGCTCGCCATGGGCCTGCTGTCCGGGGTGAACGCCCTGATCGGCCTGATCCTGTTCTGGGTGGTGATGCCGGTTGTCGCGTTCTATCTGCTGATGGACTGGCCGCGCCTGTTGGCCGCGATCGACTCTCACCTGCCGCGCGACCATGCGCCGACCATCCGTCGCCTTGCCGCCGAGATCGACAGGACCCTGGCAGGTTTCGTGCGCGGCGAAGTCATCGTCTGCACTGTGCTGGCGGCGTATTACAGCATTCTGCTGACCTTGCTGGGGCTAACATATGGGCTGGTCATCGGGCTCGTTGCCGGGCTGGTTTCGTTCATTCCCTATGTCGGTGCATTCATCGGCGGCGGGCTTTCGATTGGCTTCGCGCTTTACCAGTTCTGGGGCGACCCTTGGTGGATCGGGGCCGTCGTCGCCGTGTTCGTTATTGGCCAGTTCATGGAAAGCCAGGTTCTGGTGCCACGATTGGTTGGCCATTCGGTCAATCTGCACCCGGTCTGGCTGATCTTTGCCATCATGGCTTTCGGCGCCCTTTTCGGCCTGCTGGGCGTGCTGGTCGCGGTGCCGGTCGCTGCAGCGCTTGGCGTGCTGGTGCGCTTTGCCTTGGCGCGGTATCGCGAGAGCCGCCTGTTTCGCGGCCGGTCTGGGGTTCTGCCGCCGCGATGAAAGGCCGCAAACGGGCCGCGCGCTGCCAGCGTGAGAACAAGGCCACCGGAGAGTCTGTCTCAGGACAGCATGCATCCCGCGGCGTTGTCAGACGCCGGAGGTTGCGGCGGGTGACGGGTCGTCAGGGGCGGCATCGACCTCGGCGGGGAAGCGCAGGTCCAGCACCCACAGACCTCCGCCATCGCTGTCGACATGTTCCTGTCGGCAGTGACCGCCCAATTGCTGGGCGAAAGCATCGATCAATTCCGCGCCCAGCCCACCTGCACGTTCTTCCGCCGCATCATGACCAGGGTCGAGGATCGGGTTGCGCACGCGCAGCACCACAGCATCCCCGTCTGGCGTGGATTCCTGCGACAGGTCGACCGCAATCCAGCGCTGGCCTGCAGGGGCGGCGACAAGATGCTTGAGCGCGTTGGCCAGCGCCTCGTGCAGCAGGAAGGACAGCGGCACCATCTGATCCGCATTCAACGCCAGCGGTGCCAATTCAAGACGCAATTCCGGCGACCGGCCCGGCGAGGCGCCCATCCCGGCGACACGGCCAACCAGTTCTTCGATTACCCGGTCAGCCCGCACCCGGGACAGCCGATCCTCGGCATAAAGCGCCCGATGCACGCTTGCCAGCCCGAGGACACGCTCGTGCACATTCCGCAACACGTCGCGCGCTGCCGGATCCCGCAGCTTGCGCAGTTGAAGATTGATGACCGAGGCGATCAATTGCAGATTGTTCTTCACCCGATGGTGGATTTCCTTCAACAGCACCACTTTTTCGGCCAGGGCGCGCTCGCGCTCTTGCTCGTCGCGGGCGATCAGCGCAGCCATGTTGCGAAATGTGCCGTTGAGTTCGCGCAGCTCGGCGGCCACATGGCCGGGCAGCGCACCCCAATCCTCGCGCTGGCCAAGGGCAAACTGGCGCATCTGCCGGTTGAGATACTTCAGATGCCGCAGCACCAGATAATGCACCGAGAGCAACACCACCGCCAGACAGGCCAACCACATCGCCGCCGGGAAGAGCAGCGGAACCGGGCTGATGTTGAGCGCATCAAGACCCGGCGCATCCTTTTCCCACACGCCCAGCGCCTGCAGTCGGTCGGGGACGAGTTCCGCCAGTGCCAGCACGACCGGCTCACCCTCTCGCGTCTCTGCGCGCAGCACGCGGCTGCGCGTGTCGGACGCCATGTCGGACAGCGCTTCAGTGCCCGGCAGCCGGGCGCGCGCGGCGTGCTCTTCGGGCAGATTCAGCACAATCCCGTCATGATTCAGCAGTACCGCAACCTGTGGCACATTCTCGATACGGCGTTGGGTGATGCCCTCCAACGTGCGTTGCGTGATCGAGATCGACAGGAAGCCGACCAGTTCCCGCTCATCGAAGACGGGGCGGGTGACGATGATCACCGGCACACCCGTTGCCGCACCAGCCGGGTTGGAATTTATTGTGGTCAGCGGCGCAGCGCGCAGTTGCTTCCAGATCTCGCTGTCGCCGAAATCCACCGGCTCGCCCTGCGAGCCGCAGGCCATGACGCCCTCGCGGTCGATGAACCCGGCAAAACTGTATATGTTCGAGCGCTCGACATAGTCACGTAGCAATGCGCTGCACGCGACCAGGTCAGGTTGCGCCTTCAGGACCTGCGGCGCGAGTTCCTGCGCCGAGGCGAGCGCACTTTCGATCAGGGCGCGCTTGCCCGCAACCGCGTCGGCGGCGAGCGTGATGAGGCTGCGCTCTGCTGCACGTTCGGCGGCACGCTGCATCTCTAGCGTGGAGTGGATCGAGATCGCGCCAAGCGGCAAAAGCGCCATCGACATCAGCACAGCCAGACGGGCGGTCAGCCCGCCAGTCGACCTGAGCGCAAAGGCCCAAACCCGCCGCCACATCAGGCTGCCCTACCCTTCCTGTGCGCCCTTGCGGCTGATCACCGCCATGGTCGCCGCTTCGGTGAGGTCCATACCCTCGCCACGCTTCAGGCCCAACAGATCGGCCAGCGCGCTACGCCCGCGTGCCGCACGGCTTTTGATCGTGCCGGGCGCGCAGCCGCAGGTCTCGGCGGCCTCTTCGACCGAAAAGCCCATCGCGCCGACAAGGACAAGCGCCTCGCGCTGCTCGATCGGCAGTTGGACGAAAGCTGCGGCCATATCCGCCAGTGCAAGGCGACCGTCATGATCCGGCTTCGCGGCCAGTTGCGCGGCCCGGATGCCATCCGGGTCACCGACTTCGCGCCGACGCTTGCGCCGCAGTGAATACAGGCTGTTTCGCAAAATGGTGAAAAGCCATGCGCGCAGATTGGTGCCCTCGGAATAGAGGTGGAACTTGCTCCATGCCTTCAGCAACGTCTCCTGCACCAGATCGTCGGCAAGCGAATCATTGCGGCACAGACTGAGCGCGAACGCACGCAGCGCGGGCAGGTGCTCGATGATCGCCTCGCGCGGGTCGGGGACTGGGCCTTGTGTCTCGGCCGTATCGACCGGAAAACCCTCGTCCTGTGTCATCCCTGACGGGCGGGGCGCATCTGTCATCTTCGTCGTCCCCCACCATTACTCTCATCGCGCAGACGGGCGACCAGGTCCTTGAGCTTGTCGGGCAGCTCTTCCTGCAGCCTCTGCTCGTAGAGCAGTTTCAGGTTTTCATTGATCTGCTGCTCGACGCTGGGTGGCAGTCGCTCATTTTTTTTCGGTTGCCCTTGGCTCATGGTGTTACACATTTTTCATGACATCGATGACGCGGAGTGATCTCGACCCCGCACGCCTTTTCCCTACCTAACGCATTTTCGCAGGAACTGAACGCAGTGCCGGGCGTTAGGTTCCCGACAATATCCGCTGAAAGGGATAAAGATGACCGATCCTCAGAATTCGGCCAAGGGCTCAACGGTGATCCAGCCTTCGCCGCAGCAAATGTCGGCCGAGGGGGGCGATAGCATGGCGCTGCGCATCGCTGTCGAACTGCCCTTTCTGCGCCGGTATGCGCGCGCCCTGACCGGCAATCAGGACAGCGGCGATCGCTATGCCGCCGCGGCGCTCGAGGCGCTGGTGAATGACCGCTCGCTGCTGGACGCCGCAGATCATCCGAAGATCACGCTCTTCGCCGCTTTCCACTCGGTCTGGTCGAGCGTTGGCGCGCCAGTGGTCGGCGAGGCGGCCGATACCGGGCTGGAGGCGCGCGCCCAGACCCATCTGGCACGGCTGACGCCCAACACGCGCGAGGCCCTGCTCTTGCGCGCGATCGAGGAATTCAGCCATGCCCAGATCGGCCAGATCATGCAGATCACTGCTGATGACGCCGCCGAATTGATCGCCATTGCCTACCACGAAATGGCCGACGGCATCCGAGGCCGGGTGATGGTGATCGAGGATGAGCCGCTCATCGCGCTGGATATCCGCCAAACCGTTACCGAGATGGGGCATGAGGTTGTCGGCATTGCACGAACGCGGGATCAGGCCGTCAAGCTGGGTCGCCACGAGCGACCGGACCTGATCCTGGCCGATATCCAGCTCGCCGACAATTCCTCGGGAATCGATGCGGCCAATGACCTTCTGGGCGACATGCCCGAGCTACCGGTGATCTTCATCACCGCATTTCCCGATCGGCTGCTGACCGGAGAGCGCCCGGAACCCGCCTTTCTGATAACCAAGCCCTTTTCGCCCGAGCAGCTCCGCTCGGCGGTATCGCAGGCGATGTTCTTCGCCTCGACGGCCACGCTGAGTGACTGACGGAAGCGACCGGCGGAAATACGGCTTCTGCGCGTGGCGGGAGCCGGTTCATTTGCGCCTTGCGGGGCGCGCGCGACAGGGCCGCCAGAGCGGGCTATTGCGTCCTGTGGCCCCGGCGCGGGCTCGGCCAACGTCATGATGGTACGCTGTACCCGGATCGCCCCATGGTCTGCCGACGAGGCTGGTGTTGCACGCCAGACCACGCCTCTGGCGAGATCGCGCTTACAGCAGGCGCTTCGCACCCGCGCCGCCACCTCGCGCGATGAAGCATCTGGCACGCACCGCGCGTCCGCATCGCAGCACGCCGCCCAATGATCGGGAACCGGACGCCGCGCCCCGCGTTTCTTTCGCACGGACCATCGAGTCAAACACTACCCGAAGTGAAAGGAGTACTTCATGCTAGGTTGGGCCCTGACATTCCTGATCGTCGCGCTGATCGCGGCGGCGCTTGGCTTCAGCGGCATCGCTGGCGCCGCGTCGTCGATCGCGCAAATCCTCTTTGTCATCTTCCTGATCTTGTTTCTGGTCGCGATGGTGGCGCGCGCCGTCCGTGGGCGACCGCCGATGTAAGGCGGCGCGGCCTTTTCGATAGAGACCACAAAGCGCCCCCGGTCGCGCCAAAATTGGCGAGGCCGGGGGGTTCGTTTGTCACGCGTCTCGACGGCTTGTTGCTGGTCGAAATTCCCTTTGCGGCAGGAGGTTTTCCTTCGGATCTTCGACCGAGCGGGGATCCCGCCATACGGAAACCTGCCTTGGGTGACACGCGCATGACACGCGCCCTTTCGACGACTGCGCCGCACCCAACAACCGGGGGGCGGAGATAAACCCGGGCTTGGCCCGTTTTCCTGCATGCCGCCGCGGCAGGCCTGGCCTGTCACGAGTGATCCTCGGGCCGACCGACCGCCCCGCAATTGTTGTTGCCTAGGTTTTTCGGCAATGCGACACTGCACGAGCCTTTCATGTGGATAGAGTGATGCATCCCTGTGAAACCTGCGCACTGCGGCGCGCCCCACTCTTTTCCGCCTTCACCGCAGAGGAACTGGCGTTCATGATGGAGTTCCGCGAGGGCGAGGTCACACTCTCGCCGGGCGAAACGCTGTTCGACGAAGGCGAGTCCATTTCCCACTTCTACACGGTGCTCGAAGGACAGGGCGGGCGCTACAAGATGCTGGAATCCGGTGAGCGCCAGATGGTGAACTTCGCCTTTCCGGGCGATCTCACGGGGCTTAGCGGCACGCTGACCGGCGAGGCGGGGAGCCCCCTGCAAGCCGCTTCGGCGATGCGTCTGTGCCGGTTCCGCCGCGCGCGTCTGGAAGAGCTGTTTCGCAACAGCCCGGCCCGCGCGTATGACCTGACATGGATCGCCGCCACAGAAGAACACTTCCTTGCCGATATCATCGCCACGCTCGGGCGTCGCACGGCCTTGCAGCGTACCGCCTGGGCCCTGCTACGGATCCATCAGCGTTTGGCAGAGGCGGGGTTGAAGACGGACAACCAAGCCGTGCCGTTTCCGTTTCGGCAAGCCGATCTGGCCGATGCGCTCGGGCTATCGCTGGTGCATACCAACAAGACCCTCGCCCGGCTTCGCGACTGGGCACTGCTAAGCGGTGGCATGTTGCGGGTCAGCGACCCGCAGGCGTTGGCGCGCCTTGGGCTGACCGATCCTGACAAGCCTCTCTGCCGACCACTGCTGTAACGGATTGGCTGCCCGACACCCGTGTCTGACGCGAAAGGGTTGGGAACCACGGCGATCCGCGCGTGAGCGCCATCACCAGAATGATCGCGCCTTCGCGATGAACGAGATGCGGGGCGTGGTGTCCGGGTGTTTCGGTCAACGGATGCGCGATTTCACCCGCGCCGCAGGCGAATGACCACATCGACCCGGGCGATGCGGGCCCCCTCTGGGGCGTCGGGCAGGCGCGCTATCTCGACCTCTGACGACGGCGCGTCGGTCAACTCCTGCGTTTCTTCCCAGAAGAAATGCGGATGATCTTCGACACATGTGTCGAAATAGGAACGCGCCGCATCCACCGTTATCTCGTTTAGCAACCCCGCATCGCAAAATGCGCGCAGCGTGTTGTAGACCGTGGCGAGCGAGACGGACTCGCCGCTGTCCTTCGCCGCCGTGAACAACCCTTCTGCCGTGACGTGGCGGTTCTCGCCGTCGCCCACAAGCAGGGCCGCCAGCGCGATGCGCTGACGGGTCGGGCGGACCTTGCCGCGGTTCAGCCATGTCTGCCCAGCCTGGGTGGTCGCAGGGCTCAGCGGGGCGAATTGCGTCTCCATACCCCCATATAAAGGATCACCGGCCCGAATTTCAAATGAAAACCGGTCGCAACTGGTGCCCGGCACCCTTCTTGTCACTTGCGCGCAGGGCGGCTAGATGGGGCAACCCGAAAAGGAGACCCACATGACGGACTTCCCGACCTCGTTCGACAAGGATGCGCTGCTGGCCTGTGCGCGGGGCGAGCTTTTCGGCCCCGGCAATGCGCAGCTTCCGGCGCCGCCGATGCTGATGATGGACCGCATCACCGACATTTCGGGGGATGGCGGGCTGCATGGCAAGGGGCATGTCGTGGCCGAGTTCGACATCCACCCTGGTCTGTGGTTCTTCGAGTGCCACTTCCCCGGCAATCCGATCATGCCGGGCTGTCTGGGACTGGACGGTCTGTGGCAACTGACCGGGTTCAACCTGGGCTGGCGCGGCTGGCAGGGGCGCGGCTATGCGCTGGGCGTGGGCGAGGTCAAGCTGACCGGCATGGTCCGCCCTGATCGCAAGATGCTGACCTACAAGGTGGATTTCACCAAGGCCGTGCAGACCCGGCGCCTGACCATGGGCGTGGCCGATGGCATCGTCGAGGCTGATGGCGAAGTCATCTATCAGGTCAAGGACATGAAGGTCGCGCTGTCAGAAAGCTGACACCGGCGCCCCTCACACGGGTGCCTGCCTGTCGCGCGCGTTCAGCCAGTTCACAGCCAGCAGGACCAGCAGAACAGCCGCGCCTGCCACCTCGACCCGGAAATCAGGCCAGAACAGCGCCGCGATGGCAGGCAGCGCGACCACGCGCGACACCGGGTCCATGCGCCCGAACAGGAACCCCTCGATCACGGCAGCAAACGCCACCAGCCCCAGGATCGCGGTGAACCCTGTCCAGAGCACATGCAGCGGCGGGCCGCCATAGATGATCTCGGGGTTGAACACCATGAAGAGCGGGATCAGATACAGCCCCTTGGCGAATTTCCACGCCTGAACG
>PXES01000214.1 GCA_003564655.1 Paracoccaceae bacterium | reverse complement strand
TTGCCGGGTGCGAGAGCGTGGTGCCGATATCGCCCAGCGTGGGCGCAAAGGGGATATTGCCCGCCGCGCGCACCAGCCGGTTGGCGGCCTCTCGCCCGCCATCGACCTCGAAGCTGACCATATGCCCGCCCCGCGCCCCCAGCAGCGCCTGCGCGCGATTATGGTCGGGGTGATCGGGCCGCGTCGGATAGAGCACGCGCCGCACCCCCGCCAGCCCCGCCAGATGCCCGGCCAGCGCCGCCGCGTTTTCCTCGGCCCGGTCATAGCGCAGCTCGAAGGAATAGAGCCCGCGCTCGGCCAGCCAGCAATCGAAGGGGCTGGGCGTCATCCCCGTAGTCACCGCGAAATCATAGACGGGTTTCATCAAGGCGGGGTCACGCGCCGCCACATAGCCCAGCGTCGCATCCGAATGCCCGGCGAGGATCTTGGTCACAGAATGCACCACCAGATCCGCCCCATGCGCGAAAGGCTGAAAACCGCGCGGCGTGGTAAAGGTGTTGTCGATCACCAGAAGCACCCCGCGCGCCTGCGCCAGGGCCGCGATGCCCTCGATATCGGCCACACGCAGCGTCGGGTTCGACACCACCTCGAGCAGGATCATCCGCGTCTCGGGGCGGATCGCCGCCTCGAACGCCGCCAGATCGGTCGGATCGGCGAGCGAGGTCGCCACCCCCAGCCGCGGCAGATCGGCACTCATCAGCCGCAGGGACCGCCCGTAAAGCTGATCGCCCCCCAGCACGTGATCGCCCGCGCGGCACAACCCCATCAGCACCGCCGTCACGGCGGCCATGCCCGAGCCCAGCACCAGCCCGCCCTGCGCCCCCTCCATCTGGTCGATCTTGCGCGCCAGCACATCGGCATTGGGGTGCCCCTCGCGCGCATAGGTGTAGCCCTTCAGCCGCCCCTCATACTGCGCATCGAGCGTTTCGGGATCGGGCGAGGCATAAACCACCGAGGGTTGGATCGGGGTCCCCACCGGACGCGAGGCGCTCTCGGGCCAGGGCGTGCGGCGAACCAGTGATTCTGTGTCCTTCATGCGAGAGTCTCCTGTCATTTTCTTGCCCGAAATACTCCGGGGTGAATTTGGCCGCAGGCCAAAGAGGGGCAGCGCCCCTGCCACGGCCTGTGGGCCGCGCAACGCAAGCAGGCTCGCCGCGCGTCAGCGCCGCCCTGAGTGCCCCCTCGATGGGGGCCGAAGGGCGCCCCCCTCGCCACAAGGCTCCCCGCCTCACATCTGCGCCACCAGCCGCGCATGTTCGGCGATGGCGAAACGATCCGTCATGCCCGCCACGTAATCCGCCACGACCCGCGCCAGCGCCGTCTCGTCGCGCGCGGCCTCGACATCACGCCGCCATTCGGGCGGCAGCAGATCGGGGCGCGTCATGTAGAGGGGGAACAGATCCGTCACCACCTCGGTCACCCGCGCGCGCATCGCCACCACGGACGGCGCGCGATACATGCGCGTGAACAGGAACTGCCGGATCACCTTCAACTCGCGAAACAGCCGGTCCGAGAAGCGGATGATCGTCACGCCCAGATCGCGGATATCCTGCGCGCAGGCCAGATCGGCCGGCCCCAGCCGCGTGCCCGCGACCAGCAGCACATCCTCGACCATCACCCCGAAGACGCGCCGCAACGCCTCGTGCCGTCTGCGCATCACCTCGAGCCCCGGATAGAGGCGGTCCACCTCGGCGAGTGCCGGGCCGGTGATCGGCAGTTCCATCAGATCGGCCTCGGTAAACAGCCCCGAACGCAGCCCGTCATGCAGGTCGTGGTGGTTGTAGGCGATGTCATCGGCAATCGCGGCCACCTGCGCCTCGGCGCTGGCATGGCCTGAGAGGTCCAGATCGAAACCTTCATTGCACTCGACCAGCGCGTAGGGCAGTGCCGCGCCCTTCAGCGGGCGGCCCGCGGCATCCGTCACCGGGCCGTTATGCTTGGCGATGCCTTCCAGCGTCTCCCAGGTCAGGTTCAGCCCGTCGAAATCGGCATAATGACGTTCCAGCGAGGTCACGATCCGCAGCGCCTGGGCATTGTGGTCAAACCCGCCATGGGGTGCCATCAACTGCTCCAAGGCCTCCTCGCCCGTATGGCCGAAGGGCGGATGGCCCAGATCATGCGCCAGCGCGATCGCCTCGGCCAGATCGGTGTTCAGCCCCAGCGCGCCCGCGAGCGTCCGCGCCACCTGCGCCACCTCGATCGAATGCGTCAGCCGGGTGCGGTAGTAATCACCCTCATGCTCGATGAAGACCTGCGTCTTGTGCTTGAGGCGTCGAAAGGCCGAGGAATGGATGATCCGGTCGCGGTCGCGCTGAAAGGGCGAGCGGAAAGTGCTCATCGCCTCCGCGTGCCGACGCCCGCGCGACTGCTCGGGCCGCATCGCATAGGGTTTGAGCATCCTGCCTCCGCAACCTTGCCGATTTCGCCCCGCACGTCTATATCAGAGCAAAGAACTCGGAAATAAGGCTCGTGCCCATGACCCTTGCCCTGCCACCGCGCGTCAGCGACCGCGCTTACCGGCGCCTTGCCGAAATCGCCGAAGACACGGGCGAGGTCAAGGCCCTGCGGGTCGCCGTCGATGGCGGCGGCTGCTCCGGCTTTCAGTACGACATCCGTTTCGACAGCCCCGCCGAGGATGATCTGGTGCTGGAACGCGACGGGCTTCAGGTGCTGATCGACCCGGTCTCGCTGCCGTTTCTGGAAAACGCCGTGATCGACTTCAGCGAGGAACTGATCGGGGCGCGGTTCGTGATCGACAACCCCAACGTCTCGTCAAGCTGCGGCTGCGGGATCAGCTTCTCGTTGTAATTTCCACACCACAGCGCCACCCCCGCGCCCCCTCTGCGCGGCGCGCAAGGGTGGGCGGGTGGGCGCGCCGCGCAGAGGGGGCGCGGGGGTGGCTATCCCAGTTCCGGGTCGCGCGACGCCGCCAGCCGCAACGCTGCCTGCCGCGCGAAAGCCCGCGTGAGCACCTTGCGCCGCGCGGGCGCCAGTGGTGTCTCGGACGGCATGCGGACCACCTCCGCGCCATAGGCATCGCCCAGCATCAACCCGCCCGCCCCTGGCAGAATATCCACCGGAAAGCCCGGGCCCACGGCCCAGAAAAAGCGGTCGCACCAGTCCAGATAGCCCTGCCATTTGCGGTCCGACTGGAAATCCGCACGGCTTGACTTGCACTCGACCACCCAGATCTCGCCTCTGGGCCCCAGCGCCATCACATCGACTCGCAACCCGCGCGCGGGCACGAACTCGACCAGCGGCGCGAAGCCCAGCGAGGTCAGGCACCGGCACACCCCGCGTGCCAGCGCCACGCCCGGCGCCTGTGCCATCTGCTCAGCCATTCAAGGAATGTGAACAATAAGCGAACGCGGGTCAAGCCCCGCTTGCAGAACACGCGCTTGCGCCCTATCTGACTTGGCAGGCAGGTTCTGCTCTTCGCGTGAGCGGCCCTTTTCCAGTGGCCGATACGTTTATCCGAGGGAGCTGGCTCTGGCGGGGTCCTGGCCTCGTTATCTGGCGCCCACCTGATTTTTCAGGCTCTCGGGAATTCCCGCCGCCACGGTCGCTGCGGGCCTGCCGCCTTACCGATCCCGCGCCGAGACGCGCACCGGCTCGGCCACGCGCAGAATGGCGCGCCCCCCGCCCCGGTCGTCGTCGTCATCGTCATCATCGCCCATGCGCATGATGCGGATGGCGAACTGCACCCCGGCGAAGACCAGCCCGTTGAAGAAGAAGATCAGGAACAGCCCCAGAAGCCCGTCGCTTGACCCCAGCAGCAGCCGCTGCAGCCCGGCCACGTCGAGGAACACGAGAGTCGCGGTGAAGAGCGCCGAGAGTGCGAAACCGATGGCGATCTGCTGGATGTAGACCTTGACGAGCTGCGGCATGGTGTCCTCCTGCGCTGGCTCACCATAAGGTAACCCGCGGGGGCGACATTGCAAACCCCGCGTCGCCCGGCCCGGCCGAATTGCCGCAGGGGGGGGTGTGGGGTGTCTGTCGGTCAGGGCGAGAGCCGAGGCGTTGCTCGGGGTCCATCAGCGATACTCAGGCAAGTCACCGCATGCAGGGCACGATTGCACATGCAGCATCGTGGTAGGCACTGAGCGGACTTCTGAGCGCTTGCAACGAAGTATACGATAGCTATTATTAGATAATGCGAACGATAGGATGGCGTTGATGACAGGCAGCGAAGAATATCTAAGTTTTCACAAAGAAACGGATTTTCGGAAATACCTACACAACTAGAATTAGGGCAAGTATCAGAAAAACAGAGGCTACTATTTTACTATGCTATCCATAAAGACTTGGGAAGAAACAGGCGTCCGGGGGCGCATTCGCGCTTAAATGACAAGTGGTCTAATCTTGCCTTAGATGTTCATGTCCGGATCTTTGGGTTGTCACCCCGAGTTTTTTCCAATCGCATCGACAGTACATCGAGCAATATCGAAGCCATGTTGCTCTCTTCCGAGATCGGAGAGCTATTTGA
>PXES01000343.1 GCA_003564655.1 Paracoccaceae bacterium | reverse complement strand
GGTTGGCCTCGAGATGGCGGTAAATGGTGATGTAACGCGCGTAGCCGATCTTTTCCGACAGATAGGTGGCGTAGTAGATGAACTTCGGCCGGAAATAGGTGTATTTCTTGGCCTTGGTCAGGAAGCCCAGATTCACCGCCACACCCGCCTCGCGCAGCGCGTCGTTGATGAAACCCGCATGCCGGGCCTCATCGCGGGCCATATAGTTGAACAGCTCGCAGATATCGGGGTTGTTGCCGCGCCGCTTCATTTCCTTGTAGAGCACGCAGCCCGAGAACTCGGCCGTGCAGGAGGAGACGAGGAAGTCGATCAGCTCGCGCTTCAGCGCCGGGTCCATGTTGTCCCAATCGACCGTGTCCCAATCCTCGGTCTTCTTGAAATGGCCCTTGTTGGGGTCCGATTTCATCTGTGCGATCAGCTTGTCCCATTCCTCGCGGACGGGCGTCACGTCGATCCGGTCCAACTCGTCAAAGTCGGTGGTGTAGAAGCGCGGGTTAAGCAGGGTGGATTCCTGCGCCATCGCGTTGGTGTCGAAACGGTCGCCGATCTCGGCGGCGAGTTCCTCATGGGTGGTGGCGTGCGCGTTCATACGCTCATCTCCTCTGAGAAGGAAAACTCGCAGAGTTCCATGAACTCCAGATCGCCGGTCAGCCGCGTCCACAGCCGTTCCAGTGCGTTGGCGCGGGTGATGACGGCGGTGCGATCCTCGCTGATCACCTCGCCCCAGCCGGCCAGCACCGGCGGGCCCTGGACAAGCACCTCGTCACCGGGGTGGATGACCGAACCGTCATTGAACCGCACATGCGCGTGCAGGGATTCGAACCGGTGGCTGACCTCGACAGTGCAGGGCACCTGTTCGACCTTTCTTGTGAAGAGTGACATTTTTGATTCCCTTATTCGTTTCTTGGTCGTGATAGTTTCAGTTCATTGTCAGCAGCCGTTCTAATGCGGCCTGGTTGTCGCGCCCGAACTGGGTCAGCTCGACGCGGTAATCGGTCAGCGGGTCGATGGCCGCCAAACGGCCATTCTCGAAGCGCACGATATCGATGGGCAGGGTCGGGTCCAGCCCGTGACGGCGGCGCATGGTCATCAACCCGTTCTGGATGACCGTGACAAAGCCGCCATGTTCCAGATCAGCCAGCAGGGCGCCTTCGGCGTCATAAACACTGACAGCCTGCGCGTCGTGGCCGACAAGGCTGATCGTCCAACTCTGTTCGACCGGGGCCGCAGGCGGGATCGCGACCCGCTGGCGATCCGTCAGGCTGGCATAGCCGACGAGGATCAGCGCTGCGACGGGCAGGGCGAACATCATCCGCACCAGGCCGATGGGGATCATGTCGTTTTTGTCCTGGCGCTTGAAGCCGGGCTTGAAGGGTTCGGGATGCGTGCTCACGAAAGTGCTCCTTACTCTGCCGCGACCAGATCGCCGGTCGGTGCGCGACGCTCGATCACGGGCTGCGAGACACGGGCATCCGCGGCCTCGGCCAGCAGACCGGCGACCTTCTCGGCCTCGGGGATGCACCGCAGCGCGGGCTTGGTGACGCGGACATGGCCGGGGCGGCAATGCGGCCACAGCACCAGGTAGGAAAACTTGGTCTCGCCCAGCGTCTCCAGCGCGATGGTGCCTGTGCCGTTGCTGCGCAGGCTCAGATCGGCATTGGCGATCTGCCGGAAGGGCAGGTTGAGGGTGACATTCAGCGCTGCGCCGATGCGCATTGCGACCCGCGCCGTGGTGATCGTGTAGACCGTGCTGCGCGCCATGGCGAGCGCCAGCACCGCGATCCCCCCCATCGCGGCAAGCCACAGCCCGACATAGGGGAGGCCAAACGCCACCGCCCCGGCCAGCCCGCCATCGATGCTGCCGACACTCGCGCGCCAGACCACGACAATGGCGAAATAGGCCGTGATCCAGTTGATCTTGAGTGCCTCGCGCGCGAGTTGCCAGGTATCGGGCCGGCCCTGCCACAGGATGCGTTCGTGCTCGGGGGGCCGTTCGGGCAACCCCTTCACAGGTTCAAAGGCGAAATCATCGTGTGACATGGGCCGGTTCCTCGTGTTTTTTTGTAGTTCGTCAGTCAGGTGGTTCGGGGGCTCAGGTCGGTTCGGACAGAACCTTGCCCAGCGCCTTGAGTTCCGAAGCGCGCTTGTCGGCGGTGTAGAGATAGCCACCCGCGACATAGCCAGAGACCTTGTCTTCCTCGAGCTTGGTCACCTGCGCGTCGGACGCCAGAGTGGGGATGCCCTTGAAGCTTTCGGAATCGAGCGCATTGACGATCACCCGGTCCGCCTTGATCTTGGCCATGGTCATCGGCATCAGCCGCTTGCCGCCATCGTCCAGTGTCACCTCGAGATAGCGGACAAGCTGCTCGGGCACATCGACCCACATGTCGCTGACCTTGCCGGGCGATTTACGGTCATGGCACATGATCGGCAGCCCGCGCGGGTCACGCCCGGCGGCAACAGCGAATTCGCCGACCTTGGCCATGGGCTGCAGTTTCGGATGGCCGTGGCCGTCGAGTTCGGGTTCGTCCCGCCGCGCCGCCCAAGAGGCCGGGCCGACACCATCGGCCAGCGCATCGCCTGTGGGCGCAAAGGGAAAGCCCGTGCCGCCAGAGGTCGGGGCCAGCGCCAGATCACGCGCCTCACGCTTGAAATCGGGCGCCTGGTACTCGCCGCGCCCATGCGGGAGCTTGAACGTCTTGGGCTCGGGGACCGAGAGCAGCGAGTTCGTCGCGCTGCCATCCTCGTTCTCCAGCGGATAGCCTTCGCGCATGTTCTCGCGCTGGATGTAATAGACCAGCCCGGCGAAAAACAGCCAGAACAGATAAAGCGAGATCAGCGCCAAATCGAAATTGCCGAAAAACAGCCAGCCATAGGGGGTATCCATGGGTTTTCCTCCTTCAGTATCAGGTTGGGAAATCGGCCAGGCCGATCCGTTGGTTGCGTGATTGTGGTGTGGTGACGATGCGGGTCCGCACCAGCGGCCCGAGAATGACGAGGGTCAGGAACAGAAGCCCGATCTCGAGGTGATAGACGACGGAATAACCGATATCCGGGGTCATCAGGCCCGGGCCCAGATGCCCGGCATTGGCAAGCCCCTGAACCGTGTCGCGGATACCGCCGCCCAGCGCGACCGCGAGTCCCGCCGCCGTCGCCTGCGCGGCCCCCCAGGCGCCGAGCGCCAGCCCGCCGCCGACAACCCCGCGCCGGGGCATGTCCATCGCGGCGATAAGCGTGGCCACGGCAAACAGTCCCAACCCGAAGCCGATCCCGAAGGCGCCCGCGAAGAACAACCCGGTCGACTGCAGCGGTCCGGCAAAGATGACAGCCGCAAAGGCGAAGACACCGACAAGAATGCCGCGCGCGGCGATGCGGTACTGATCGACCTGCCGACCCAGCCAGCGTGCCGCCAGCCAGAAGCCCAGCAGCGCGCCCACCGCCCAGACCGCCGTCAGCGTCGTGGTGGCGGCGACCGAGAGCCCGAGGATCTCGCCGCCATAGGGCTCGAGCAGCACATCCTGCATGTTGAAAGCGAGCCCGCCCACGAACACGACGGCCAGCAACCGACCGGCCTGCCCGCCACTGATGTAGTCGCCCCACGCTTCCTTGAAGCTGGGTTTCGGCGCCTCGCGTTCGGCGCGGGTCATGGGGCGGATCTTCTCCTGCCGCCAAAGCGCGATGATGTTCAGAACCAGTGTCGCCACGGCGCAGCCCTGCACCACCTGGATCAGCCGCAGGTCGCTGAAGTCGCGCAGCAGAAAGCCCACGATCAGCGCCGAAATGGCCATGCCCACAAGGAAGGTGACATAAAGAAGCGCCACCACGCGCGGGCGCGTCGCCTCATCGGCCCGGTCGGCGGCCAGCGCTACCCCGGCGGTCTGCGTCATGTGCAGCCCGAAGCCGGTCATCAGAAAGGCGAGCGCAGCGATGACCTCGCCCGCGAAGGGCACCTCGTGGACGACATCGCCGGTCAGCACCAGCAGCGCAAAGGGCATGATCGCCAGCCCGCCAAACTGCCAGAGAGAGCCGAACCACAGATAAGGCACCCGCTTCCAGCCGATCGCCGAGCGGTGATTGTCCGACCGGAACCCCAGAAGCGCGCGGAACGGCGCGATCAGGACCGGCAGCGCGATCATCACCGCCACCAGCGAAGCCGCCAGCGACAACTCGACGATCATCACCCGGTTCAGCGTGCCCAGCAGCAGCACGGTCGCCATCCCGACCGAGACCTGGAACAGGCTCAGCCGCAGGATCTGGTTCAGCGGCAGCCCTTCCGAGGCCGCGTCCGCGAAGGGCAGCCAGCGTGTGCCGATTTTCCGGAATGCGGCCTTGGGGATGATCATGGCACGACCTTCAGGCATTCAGAGATGTAGAAACCCCGCGAGACGCGGCCTACGCAGGCAAGGCCCGCCACATCGATGCGGCGGTGATCATGCGGGATCATGGTGGGCGAGCGATCTGCGCGCGGAAACAGGCGGCCCGCATGCCACATCGCCATCAAGAGCGGTGTGCGCGGGGCAAGGGTAAAGACGATTTGCCCGGCGCGTGCACTCAGGCTGTCCAGCGCGGCCTCCAGATCGGGGCGCGTGTAATAGATCAGGCTGTCCATGGCGAGAACGTGGTCGAACCGGCCCAACTCTGCTGCCAGCATGTCCCCGGCGCGGAAATCAACGCGCCCCACCAGCCCCTCGGGCAGGCGGGCGCGGGCAATCTCGACCAGCTTGGGCGAGATATCGATGGCGGTCACATCCGCCCCGCGCGCGGCCAGCGCGGCTGCTGCCGTTCCGGTGCCGCAGCCCGCATCCAGCACCCGCGCACCGCGCAGATCCTCGGGCATCTGCGCCAGCATCAGCGCGCGCATCGCGTCGCGCCCCTCGCGCACTGTCTGGCGAATGCGCGACACCGGCGCGTCCGAGGTCAGCCGCTCCCAGACCCGCGTAGCGGTGCCATCGAAATAGCCGGCGACGCGCGTCCGCGTCGCGTCATAGCTGGCAGAGGGCGCCAGATCGCGCATCAGTCAAACCCCAGCAACTCGAAGATGTCGCGGTCGGGCAGCGGCTGCGGGGCGTAGGCCTCGGTGCCGTTGTAGAGCGCCTCGGCCAGTCGCATGTATTCCGCGCGGCAGGCGAGGATGTCCTCATCCGCATCCATCTCGAACAGCGTCTTCTTCTTCAGCCGCGAGCGCCGGATCGCATCCACATCCGGCATGTGCCCGATCCGCTCGAACCCAACGGGCTTGCAGAAGCGGTCCACCTCATCCGTCTCGCGCGAGCGGTTGGCGATGCAGCCCGCCAGCCGCACCTTGTAGTTGGCCGACTTCGCCTGCACAGCCGCGATGATCCGGTTCATCGCGTATATGCTGTCGAAATCATTCGCGGTGACGATCACCGCGCGGTCGGCGTGTTGCAACGGCGCGGCAAAGCCACCGCAAACCACATCGCCCAGCACGTCGAAGATCACCACATCAGTGTCTTCCAGTAGATGGTGCTGTTTCAGCAGCTTAACCGTCTGGCCGACGACATAGCCGCCGCAGCCGGTGCCCGCAGGCGGTCCGCCCGCCTCCACGCATTTCACGCCGCCCCAGCCTTCGGTGACGAAATCCTCGGCGCGCAACTCCTCGGCGTGGAAATCGACCTCTTTCAGGATGTCGATCACCGTTGGCTGCAACCGCCCGGTCAGGGTGAAGGTGCTGTCATGCTTGGGGTCACACCCGATCTGCAACAACCGCTTGCCCTGCGCGGCAAAGGCCGCGGACAGGTTGCTCGAGGTCGTCGATTTGCCGATCCCGCCCTTGCCATAGACCGAAAACACCTTCGCGCCCTCGATCTTCTGGCTTGGGTCCATATGCACCTGCACAGAGCCTTCGCCATCCTGGCCCTTCAGCGTCGGCACTTCATCTCTCGGGCTCATATTGTTGTTCCCTTCATCTTTGTCCAAATATCCCGGAGGGTGTGGGGGGCTGGCCCCTCGCGTTCTCCGGAAAGCGTATCGGTCGCGGTCCTGCTCATTCGGCGGCAATCCCTTCGACCCGATCCTCGATCTCGTCCGCGGCGTCCTGCAACGCTGCGAGTGTCGCCGCATCCGGCGCCCAGTAGTTGCGTTCCGACGCCTCGATCAGCCGCCCGGCCAGCCGCGCCGAAGCCTGGGGGTTCATCTCTGCGAGCCTGCGCCGCATCGCCTCATCGAGCACGAAGGTCTCGGACAGGCGCTGATAGACCCAAGGATCCACATTGCCGGTCGTGGCCGACCAGCCCAGCGTGTTGGTCACCTGCGCCTCGAGCTGGCGCACGCCTTCGGCCTTGTGGTCCAGCAGCGCCTCGTAGAATTTCGGGTTCAGCGCGCGCGAACGGGTCTCCAGCGCGATCTGGTCACGCAGGGTCCGCACCTTGCCCGCCCCGCGCGTCTGGTCGCCGATATAGACCGGCGTTTCCTGCCCCCGCGCGCGCTTCACGGCCCGCGCGATGCCGCCCAGCGTGTCGAAATAATGGTCAACTGTCGTGACCCCCAGTTCGACCGATTCGAGGTTCTGATAGGCCAGATCCACTGTTGCGAGCGTCGCCTTCAGCAGTTCCGGCTGCGCCATCGGCTTGCCGGTCACCCCGTAAGCAAAGCCCTTGCGAGTCTGGTAGGCGTCGGCAAGTTCGTCCTCGTCGCCGAAGGCCGAGCTGTCCACCAGCGCGTTGACATTGGACCCATAGGCCCCTTCGGCATTCGAGAACACCCGCAGCGCGGCCGTTTCCAGATCGACCCCCAATTCGCGGGCGGAGGCCAGCGCATGCGCGCGGATGAAGTTCTGCGCCTCGGGCTCGTCGGCCGTCGCGGCC
Organism: Paracoccaceae bacterium; assembly: GCA_003564655.1. GTDB lineage: Bacteria > Pseudomonadota > Alphaproteobacteria > Rhodobacterales > Rhodobacteraceae > Roseinatronobacter. The sequence goes on along the minus strand of PXES01000343.1, from coordinate 11,505 downwards.
TTTAGCGCGGCCTCGGCCAGCAGGCGGGTCTGCAGCGGCAACAGGTCGCGGAAGATGCCCGACAGCGTCATCACCACGTCGATGCGCGGGCGGCCAAGTTCCGAAAGCGGGATCAGGTCGGCACCCGACAGCCGCCCGTAAGCGTCAAAGCGGGGTGTTGCGCCGATCAGTGCCAGCGCCTGGGCGATGGGGCCGCCATCGGATTTGATGTTGTCCGACCCCCAGAGCACCATCGCCACCGAGCGCGGCAGGGTCGGGTGGGTGTCCAGCAGCTTTTGCGCCTGCATGGCCCCTTCGTGCAGCGCGAATTTCGTGGGCATGCGGAACGGATCGAACGCATGAATGTTTCGGCCCGTGGGCAGGATTTCGGGCGAGCGAATCAGGTCGCCGCCCGGTACCGGCGCGATGTATTCGGCGCTCAGCGCGCGCATCAGCCCGGTGAGTTCGCTGTCTTGTTGCAGGGCATCGTCCATCGCCGCGCGCTGCTCTTCGCTGGCCTCCACATTGGCCAGCAGATTCGCGCGCGCCGTGGCATCGGGTATCCGGCCCATGATGTGCAGCCCCTCGGGGATCAGCGCATCCTCGCATTCTAGGAGCCGTACCCAGAGCGTTTCGGGCGTGCCTTCCAGATCGACCGCGGCAGCCTGTTCGGCGATCAGCGTCTCGATCTCGGCGCGGGCCGGATCATCAACCTCCATCCGCCGCCAGCGGGCGAGGCTGTCCTTCAACTCCTGCAAGCCCTTGTAGAGCCCGGCTTGCGCGACAGGCGGGGTCAGATGCGTGATCGTGACCGCGCCCGAGCGGCGCTTGGCAAGGCTCGCCTCGGAGGGGTTGTTCGCGGCATAGAGATAGATATTCGGCATCTCGCCGATCAGCCGGTCCGGCCAGTCGCGCGCGCCCATCCCGGCCTGCTTGCCGGGCATGAACTCGAGCGCGCCATGCATTCCGAAATGCAGCACCACATCTGCGGCATAAGTGTTGCGCAGCCAGAGGTAGAATTGCGTGAAGGCGTGCGTCGGTGCAAATCCGCGCTCGAACAGCAGCCGCATCGGGTCGCCTTCATAGCCGAAGGTGGGCTGCACACCGACAAAGACCTTGCCGAACTGCGCGCCCAGCACGAACACGCCGCGCCCATCGGATTGCACGCGCCCGGGCGCAGGCCCCCATACCGACTCGATGGCGTCGAGATGCGCGCAGTTTCCGACCATGTCCTCCGCACTGACATGGGCGTCGACATTGGCCTCCTGCCCGTATTGCGCGGCATTGCCCTGCAGCACGGCGGCGCGCAATTCGTCCGAAGTGGCGGGGGGCGTGATGTCATAGCCCTCTCGCGCAAGCCGGTGCAGCGTGTTGTGCAGGCTTTCGAACACGTCGAGATACGCCGCAGTCCCCACCGCCCCGGCATTGGGCGGGAAGCCGAACAGCACAATACCGACTTTCTTGGCGTGGTTTTCCTTGCGCCGCAGCGAAACCGTGCGCGCGAGCTTCTCTGCCAGCGAGGTGATACGCTCGGGGCAAGGGGCCATCGCGCGGGTATCGCTCGTGACATGGCAGTTATGCACGCAACCCGTGCATTTCTCGGCACCGTGGCGGCCACCATAGACCATGGGCGCGGTCGCGCCGTCGATCTCGGGCAGCGCGATCAGCATGGTGGTCTCGACCGGGCCAAGGCCGGTCTCCGAGGCGGCCCACTGGCCGAGCGTCTGAAACTCCAGCGGATGCGCAACCATGTAGGGCACGTTCAGCGCGCTGAGCGTCTCGACTGCGGCGGGGCTGTCGTTATAGGCGGGCCCGCCCACAAGGCTGAAGCCGGTCAGCGACAGCAGCGCGTCGATCTTGCCCTGATGATATTCGGCAATCGCGGGCCGCCCGTCCAGCCCGCCCGCAAAGGCCGGCACCACGGCAAGGCCGCGTGCCTCGAGCGCGCGGATGACTGCGTCATAATGCGCCGTGTCCGAGGCGAGGATGTAGGAGCGCATCAGCAGCAGTCCGACTGTGCCGGTCGCGCCTGCCGGGCGCGGCAGGGCGGTGGCGTCGGTGGTGATGCGGTCGGGCAGGTCGGGGTGGTAGAGGCCGACCTCGGGGTAGTCGATGGGCGCGGCGGCCTTGACCTCGCGCCATTCGGGGCGGTCGGCATAGCGCGCGATCAGGAAGCGCATCATCGCTTCGATATTCTCGTCCGACCCGCCAAGCCAGTATTGCATCGACAGGAACCAGGCCCGCAGGTCCTGCGCCTTGCCGGGGATGAAGCGCAGGATCTTCGGCAGCCGGCGCAACAGGCTCATCTGCTTGGCGCCGCTCGCGGGTTTCGACTTGTCCCCGCCGCCGCGCAACTTCTTCATCAGCTTGGCGATGCCGCTGGCCGGTTTCGCCATGTCCAGATCGCCCATCTTGGTCAGCTTGACGATCTGCGGGTCCGCGATCACGCCGACGAAGGCGTCGCAGCGTTCGCGCGCGGCCTGCAATTCGGGCAGGCAGGCGGTGACGTGTTCCTCGATGAACAGAAGGTTCGCCACCACGATATCGGCAGCGTTAATCGCGGCCTTGGCCTCGGCCAGGGCGGCAGGGTTCTCGGCCCATTCGGCGGCGGCGTGGATCGACACCTCGAGCCCCGGGAAATCGGAACGCAGGCGCGGCAGGGCGCGGGCTGCGGGACCGGCGGCATGGGCGTCGAGCGTGACGACGACAAGCCGGTAGGGCGCCGGCTGGATATGCTGACTATCGAGCATAATGCGCCTTGGCCTCGTAGAGCGTATCGACAGAGATTTCCTGCAGGCCCTTTTCAAAGGCGAACTTCTCGGTGTTGCGCCGGGCCTTGCCGCGAACGAAGAAGGGGATCTTCTTCAATTCCTTCTCGGCGCAGGTCAGCCAGATCACGTTGTCTTCTGTTGCGGGCACGGCTGGCGTGGGCATCGCGTGGTCCGCCTCCGCGGCAGGCACCTCTTGCGGCAAGGGTTGCGCCTTGCCGCCATGATGCGAGGGGCCTGCGGCGTCGTGGAACTCGAAATCCTCGCGGAACATGACCAGCAGATGCTCTTCCAGCCCCATCACCAGAGGGTGAACCCAGGTGTCGAAGAGCACATTCGCGCCCTCGAACCCCATCTGCGGCGAGTAGCGCGCCGGGAAGTCCTGCACATGCACGGGCGCCGAGATGACCGCGCAGGGAATCCCCAGGCGCTTGCCGATATGACGCTCCATCTGCGTGCCGAGGATCATTTCGGGGGCGGCCTCCTCGATGGCGCGCTCGACCTCGAGGTAATCGTCGGTGATCAGCGCCGTGAGGCCGAATTCCTTCGCCAGAGCGCGCATCGGGCGGGCCTGTTCGCGGTTGTAGCAGCCCATGCCGCAGACCTCGAAGCCCATCTCGTCGCGGGCGACCTTGGCGGCGGCCATGACATGCGTGCCGTCGCCGAAGAGGAACACGCGCTTGCCCGTGAGATAAGTGGAATCGACGCTCGCCGCCCACCAGGGCTGACGCAGGCGGGACTCGTCCACGGGCAGGGTGCTGCCCGAGAGCGTGCGGACTTCCTCGATGAAGGCGCGGGTGGCATTGGCGCCGATGGGGATGGTTTTCGTGAAGGGCTGGCCGTGCTCGCGTTCCAGCCAGCGGGCGGCGGATTCAGCGGTCTCGGGGTAGAGCAGCACGTTGAAATGTGCGGCGCCCATGCGGGCGATATCGGCGGGGGTGGCGCCCATCGGGGCGCAGACGTTCACTTCGATGCCCATCTCCGACAGAAGCGCCGTGATCTCCTGCGCGTCGTCTCGATGGCGGAAGCCCAGCGCCGTGGGGCCGATGACATTGCAGGTGACGCGCTCGGTGCGCGCCATCGGGCGGGCCAGTGTGCGGCAGAGCTGCAAGAACGCTTCGTCCGCGCCGAAATTCTCCTTGCGCTGGTAGCTGGGCAACTCCAGCGGGATGACCGGGACCGGCAGGCCCATCGTCTCGGCGAGGCCCCCGGGGTCGTCCTGGATAAGCTCGGCGGTGCAGGAGGCCGCGACCAGCAGCGCCTGCGGTTTGAACCGGGCATGTGCATCGCGCGCGGCGGTCATGAAGAGCCCCGCCGTGTCGGCCCCCAGATCGCGCGCCTGAAAGGTGGTGTAGCTGACCGGCGGGCGGTGGTCGCGCCGCTCGATCATGGTGAACAGGAGGTCGGCATAGGTGTCGCCTTGGGGCGCGTGCAGCACCATGTGCAGATCGCGCATGCCCGTGGCGACGCGCATCGCGCCGACATGGGGCGGGCCTTCATATGTCCAGACGGCGAGCTTCATGGCAGCACCCGGCAGTTGAGTATTTTCGGCAAGAAAATGGGGCGGGTCATTCGGCAGCTTCCATCCGGTTGGGGTGGCTGGCAGCCAGCAGGGCGCGGCGGCGCAGGGGTCGGGCGAAGAGGGACGCCAGATCACCGGCCTGCTCGTAGAAATGCACGGGCGTGAAGACGAGCTCGATCGCCCATTTTGTGGCGAGCCCTTCGGCCTCGAGCGGGTTGGCGAGGCCCAGGCCGCAGACGGTCAGATCAGGCCGCGCGGCGCGCACACGGTCGATTTGCAGATCGACATCCTGCCCTTCCGAGATGGTCGGGCCGGGGGCGATCAGCGCCAGTTCAGCGCGATGGATCGTGGTGTGCAGGTAGGGGGTCGAGATCTCGACCGCCTGCATCCCGCATTCGCGGGTCAGGAAGCGCGCCAGCGGAATCTCCAGCTGGCTGTCGGGCATGAAGAAGACGCGTTTGCCGCGCAGCGTCTCGGTGGCGGCGGCGATGGCCTTTTCGGCGCGGGCGCGTGGAGCGGCCACGACCTGATCGACCGTCTCGGGGCTGATGCCGAATTCGGCAGCCACGGCCTTGAGCCACAATGTCGTGCCCTCGGCGCCGAAGGGGAAGGGGGCGTCGATGTGCTGCGCACCGCGGCGCTGCAGGGCAGAATGCGTATCGCCAAGGAAAGGCTGGGTGAGGGCGTAGCGCGTGTTGGGTCCGATGGCCGGGTCCATCGCGGCGCGTTTGGCGGGCAGGCAGCGGACCGGGCCCACGCCGATCTGTCCGAGCAGCGACAGCGCCTGATCCTCGACCACATCGGGCAGTGCGCCGACCATCAGCAGCTCTTTCGCCTCGGTCGTGGGCAGCGCCGGGACCATGGAGGCGAGGCAGGCATCCTCGCCCTCGGTAAAGGTCGTCTCGATGCCCGAGCCCGAGAAGTTCAGGACCCGCACCTTCGGGCCATGCGCGGCGCTCAGCCGTTCGGCGGCGCGCGACAGATCCAGCTTGATAACCTCGGACGGGCAGGAGCCGACAAGGAAGAGTTGGCGGATATCGGGGCGGCGGTCGAGCAGGCGGGCGACTTCGCGGTCGAGCTCGGCATTGGCATCGGCCATGCCGGCGAGATCCTTTTCCTCGAGGATCGCGGTGCCGAAGCGCGGCTCGGCGAAGATCATCACGCCGGCGGCGGATTGCAGCAGGTGCGCGCAGGTGCGCGAGCCGACGACGAGGAAGAAGGCGTCCTGCATCTTGCGGTGCAGCCAGATGATACCGGTCAGTCCGCAGAATACTTCGCGCTGGCCACGCTCGCGTAGCACAGGGGTATCGGTGCAGCCGGTGGCGGGGGAATGGGCGCTCATGCCGTCACCTCTTTCAGCGTGTCGCCGCCCAGCCGGGCCATGCGCAGCTTCCACAGGAACTGCAAGGCGTTGACGATGTAGATCGCATAGGCCACCAGCGCGAGGACCATGAGCTGCTGCGCGGTCATGAAGCCCGCGAACAGGGCCACGACATACAGCGTGTGCAGCGCGATCACGGCGAAGCTGACGACGTCTTCCCAGAAGAACGGCTCGGCAAGCAGATACTGGCCGAAGACCTCCTTCTCCCAGATCGCGCCGGTCACCATGATTGTGTAGAGCGCCAGTGTCTTGATCAGGATCGAGACAGTGGCGGCCATGTAGCCTTCGCCAGTCCCGAGGTAGCGCAGCACCAACGCGATCGAGATGATGCAGATCACAAGCTGCACTGGCGCCAGGATGCCCTGTACCAGCGTCCAGGGCGAGGCGTCGCGAATACGGCGCTGCTCGGCGGTGTAGAGTGGCTTGTGACGACGCTCCCTGCCCATGCGGCAGCCCCCGTTTTTCGATTCTCATGCAGAGATTAGCGCCGGGGGCCCCAAAGTGTCAATTATAATTTACACCCATGTCAGGATCGCGCGTCAGGGCTGCAGGGGCCGGGTTTAAGGCGTAAAGTCAAGGAAAACACATATAAACTGGGGGTCTGCCGCTGGCAGTGACGGTGGTCTTGGCGCGAAGAATTCAGAGTGTAAGTTTCTTTTGACAACTGCGCGCTTTCCTGCGACCGTAAAGGCGGAGTTGCCATTTGTGCCGAGTCGCCGGCCAAGGCCCGCGATGCGGTGGCAAGAAGCGAGGGACGACATGGACGGTCTAAGCCCAATGCTGGAAAATACTCAGCGACCGACCGAGGCCGCCCTGACGAGATTCGCGCTGCGCTGTGTGTCCGAGTTGAGCCGCTCGCACCGGATCGAGACCGGGAAACCTCGCAGTGATATCCTTGCCGCCCTGAGCCGTCACGCGATGACCGGCGAGCAGGGTGCGCTGGCGGATTTCTACAGTCGTATCCGCAGCAACGGCATCTCGGCGGAACAGGTGGTTGACGTCTACGTTGCAGCTGCAATCGACCGCATCGGGCATGGCTGGCACGAATGCGAACTCGATATTTTGCAGGCCTCCATTGCGCTTTCTCGCTTGCAGCGGTTGCTGCGCGAGCTTGGCTGGGCCTGGGCGTCGGACAGGGCCGGCGATTGCAACGGGCCATGCATCCTGCTGATCCTGCCGGTGGGCGAGCAGCACACGCTGGGCACCATGGTCGCCGCAAACCAGCTTCGCCGCATGGGCGTGTCGGTGAAACTCAGCCTCGCCCCGCGGACCGACAAGTTGCGGCGTTTGCTGCGCGATCACCGGTATTCTGCCGCATTCGTGTCCATATCGAACAGATCATGTCTTGCGCCGAGCGCAGATTTGATAAAGACAATCCGCGATCATTCCGAAGCGGGGATGCCGGTCGTCGCAGGCGGTGGCATCGTGGCCGAGATGGGCCAGAACCTGTCTTCGCGAGCGCTTGCCGCGCGGCTCGGGGCGGACCTCGCAACGGCCGACATCTCTGAAGCGCTGGCCTTCATCGGCGGCGAGAGCAGCCGCTTTGCCGCGGAATGATCAGTTAAAAGCGACGAGACGGTCAAAGCCGGGCCGTAAAGAAGGGCGGGCCGAGCGTGTCGAATGATGGGGCCAACATCGGGATAGACGGGGCAGAGCCCATTCTGCAGGATCCCGTGGTGTCATCGGTCATTTCCACGATGTCCGACATCTCGTTGACGATCGACCCGGATCGTTGCGTGACTGCGGCCGTGGCGCGTCCATCCTCGCCGTTTTCCGAGCAGGTCAACGAGTGGGTTGGAAAGCGGTTTGCCGATGTGTTGAAGGGCGACTCTCCGCGCCAGTTTGAACAGCGCCTTTCAGAACTGGTCGAGCGCGCCGCACAAGGCGAGAAGACGCCGTTTCGCTGGGTCGAACTCGAGCATAGTGACAGCGCCGGGCATTCCATGCCGATTCGCTATGCGATGCACTGGATGGCCGCACGCCACGAGGTGCTTATGCTCGGCCAGGACCAGCGCCCTGTGATCGAGATGCAGCAGCAGTTGCTCAACGCCCAGATCGCACTGGAACAGGATTACGAGTCGCAGCGCGAGATTGACACGCGTTATCGGCTGCTGATGGATTTCACGTCGGATGCGGTAGCGCTGGTTTCGGCCAGCACCGGGCGGGTGGTCGACATCAACCACAACGCGGCCTCGCTATTCGGGGTCAAGCGTGCCGACCTGCTGGAGACGGTATTCGCCGATCACTTCGTTTCGCGTGGCAAGACCGGGCTCATCGCCAGCCTGACGACCCATGTCGCACTCGATTCGCCAGAGCCCGTCGAAGTCGAGGTGAAAAGCTCTCAGAGATCCTTGCTGCTGAGTTCCAAGCTGTTTCGTGCTGCGGGCGAGCAATTGATCCTCGTCCGGCTGACGGATCCGCAATTCGGGTCGGTTGCAGATGGGCGGCTGATCGCCAATCTGCGCCAGCTCTTCTACCGCAGCCCGGAAGCGATGGTCTTCACCGACCGCGAGGGCCGTGTCGTTGATGCGAACGAGACCTTTCTCAACATGACCGATACGGTAAGCATGAACGACCTGCGCGGGGTCAGCCTGGCCGAGTTCCTGGCGCGCGGCACGGTCGATCTGAAGGTCTTGCTGGAAAACGCGCAGCGTGCCGGTCAGTTGCGGATGTATGCCACGAAGCTGAAGACCGGCTTCGATGCGCAGGTGTCGATCGAGTTGTCGGCCACCTGGCTCGACGACCGGATCGATCCGGTGCTGGCGCTGGTAATCCGCAATGCCTCGAACACGGCCACGCAGCGCCCCGAAATGGTGTCCACCGATGCCGACATGCGCGGTGTGATGGAGTTGGTCGGGTCCTCGACACTCAAGGATATCGTGTCCGACACCACGAATGTGATCGAGAAGATCTGTATCGAGACCGCCATCGAGTTGCCCCGCAACAACCGCGTCGCGGCGGCCGAGATGCTCGGGCTGTCGCGCCAGTCGCTTTATGTGAAGTTGCGGAAATACGGGATGCTGGCGCGCGACGAGGACTGATCCCGCACTGCGCTTGATCTGTGTCAATTACATCTGACAGATATGCTGTCAGCCTTGCTTTACAAAAGCGGAGGTTGGCATGCGGATCGTCTTCATTCACCCGAACTACCATTCCGGTGGCGCCGAGATCGCTGGCAACTGGCCACCGGCCTGGGTCGCCTATCTGACCGGCGCGCTGAAAGCGGCGGGGTTTGACGACATCCATTTCATCGACGCGATGACAAATCATTTCGATGACGATGCGCTGCGCACGCAACTGTCGGAATTGCAGCCCGATGTCGTGGGTACCACTGCGATCACGCCGTCCATCTATGTGGCCGAGCAGACATTGAAGATCGCACGCGAAGTGGCGCCTGATTGCGTGACCGTGCTGGGCGGCGTGCACGCGACCTTCATGTTCCGACAGGTGCTGACCGAGGCCCCCTGGATCGACACGATCGTGCGCGGTGAGGGCGAGGAGATCGTCGTCAACCTCATGCAGGCCATTGCCGAGGGCCGCTGGCCCGAGGATCGCCATAGCATCCATGGTCTGGCCTTTATCGATGGCGACGAGATCAAGGCGACGCAGGCGGCCTCGACCGTCAAGGACCTGGACGGAATCACCCCCGACTGGTCGATCCTTGAATGGGACAAATACATCTATGTTCCGCTGAACCGCCGGGTCGCCATCCCGAACATGGCGCGCGGATGTCCGTTCACTTGCAGCTTCTGCAGCCAATGGAAATTCTGGCGTGACTACCGCGTGCGCGACCTGATCAAGGTGGTGGACGAGATCGAGGATCTGGTGAACAACCACGGCGTCGGCTTCTTCATCTTGGCCGACGAGGAACCGACCATCAACCGCAAGAAATTCATCCAGTTCTGTGAAGAGCTGATCGCGCGCGGCCTGCCCGAGCGGATCCAGTGGGGCATCAACACCCGCGTCACCGACATCATGCGCGATAAGGAGTTGCTGCCTTTCTACCGCAAGGCCGGGCTGGTGCATGTGTCCCTCGGCACCGAGGCGGCGGCGCAGTTGAAGCTTGATCAGTTCAACAAGGAAACCACGGTCGAGCAGAACAAGGAGGCGATCCGCCTGCTGCGCGAGGCCGACATCTTTACCGAGGCGCAATTCATCGTCGGTCTGGACAACGAAACCGCCGAGACGCTGGAAGAGACCTTCCAGATGGCCTGGGACTGGCAGCCCGATCTGGCCAACTGGGCGATGTATACGCCTTGGCCCTTCACGCCGCTGTTCCAGGAACTGCGCGATCAGGTCGAAGTATTCGATTATTCGAAATACAACTTCGTGACGCCCATCATGAAGCCCAAGGCCATGTCGCGGGGCGGGTTGCTGGAAGGCGTGCTGAAGAATTACCGCCGTTTCTACATGCGCAAGGCGCTGTTCCACTACCCCTGGCGCGGGACGGGCTATCGGCGGAAATACCTGCTGGGCTGCCTGAAGGCCTTTCTGAAAGCGGGGGTGCAGCGGCAGTTCTATGATCTGGGCAAGACCGATTACTTCAGCATGAAATCGCGCGACGATCTGGATTTCGGTTTCGACATGACCCGGACCATCGCCGACGCACAGCTGGCAGACTGGGAAGACCACGCCGACAAGAAGCGCAAGGCCGCCGAGCGGCGCGAGGCGTTGCGTGCACAGGGGAAAGCACGCGCAGCGGAGCGGAGTGCCATCAAGGCCTGCGGCGGTGGCGGGCAGCTGACGGATGACGAGGCCGAACTGGCTGCGGGCAGTCCGCGCCCGTTCCGGATGCCCAACGGCGCCACTGTCGAGCGGCGTGAACCGGCGGAGTGATGGCCATGGCGGCCCCGGTGGCCCGGATTGGACCCAATGCGATCCTCCAGCACCTGCCGGTGCTGGATGGCGAAATCGGCGCCCGGTTGCGCGGGGCGCTGTTGCACCGCGCCGGGGTGACCGAACCGCCGCTCGATTCGGGGATGCTGCCCGAGGACCAGGTCGCGCGGCTGCACCATGCGGTGCGACTGTTCATGCCCGACCGCTTCGTGCGCATCCAGCGCGCAGCGGGCCTGGCGACGGGAGGCTACATCCTTGCCCATCGCATTCCGCGTCTGGCGCAGGGTCTGATCCGCGCATTGCCCGCCCGCGTCGGGGCGCGCCTGCTGACAGCTGCGATTGCGCGCCATGCCTGGACTTTCGCCGGGTCGGGCAGGTTTCGGGTTCTCAGCCACGAACCTTTGCGTCTGGAAATCAGCGGTAACCCGCTCGCGATCGGCCCGTCGGACGTGCCGCTGTGCCATTGGCACGCGGCAGTGTTCGCGCGCCTCTATTCTGCATTGGTTTGGCCCGATGTGCGCGTGATCGAGGAAAGCTGCGTCGCTGCGGGCGCGCCGGCCTGTGTCTTCGTGCTGCACCCGCGCTGACGGACCGGCATTCGGGCCGCCCCACCCGCCCGCCTGCGTCCCGAATGCCGGTCCTTGCTCGATTTTTCGACTGTAAATCTAAATTTACACTTGCCCGACTCGTAAATGGAAGGCAAAGTTGACAGCAAAGGGAACCAAACCAATGGCTGACAGCACCTTCACGTCCCCGGGCGCAAGGCCCGCGACCTCGTCCAGAACCCTCCAGCCCGCTGCGGCGCTGGAGCTGATTAAACCCATCACATGGTTCCCGCCGATGTGGGCCTATCTCTGTGGCATCATCTCGGTCGGGATCTGGCCGGAAAGCTGGGCGCTGGTGGTGCTGGGCGTATTGCTGGCCGGCCCCATCGTCTGCGGCATGAGCCAGGCCGCCAACGACTGGTGCGACCGGCATGTGGACGCGATCAACGAGCCGCACCGCCCGATCCCCTCGGG
>PXES01000094.1 GCA_003564655.1 Paracoccaceae bacterium | reverse complement strand
TCATCCTTGACCGAGGCATAGCTTTTCCCCTTCAGGCGAAAGGGCAGCCAGACATTCTGGGCCACAGTCGCCCAGGGCATGAGCGTGGGTTCCTGAAACACCACGCCCAGATCATTCTCGGACTGCCCGCCCGCCCATGTGATCCGCCCGGCGCTGGTCGTGGACAGACCCGCGATCAATCTCAGCGCAGTGGATTTGCCGCAGCCGGACGGGCCCAACAGCGAGATGAAATCGCCGTCATTCACTGACAGATCCATGTCGCGCAGCGCGACGACATCGCGATTGAAGGTCTTGGTCACGCGCGCCATGTCCAGAACGCGCGACCGCTGCCCCTTCGGTGCAGGTGTCATGTCAGCCCCCTGTGCCGGAGGGCGCCCCTCAGTCGGGGCGCAACTCCATCCCCAGCCCATTGCCCACGAAATCGAAATTCACCGCAGGCGTCCAGTCCAGCCCGGCCTCGACCACACCCGCCTCGACCATCGAGGTATAGAAGGCCGCGACCTCTTCCTCGGTCATGGCCCCGATCCCCAGCTCGAGCGCCGAGTCACTGTCCACGATGCCGAAATCGATCATCATGTCGATCGCGAAATCGATCCGGTCGCGGGTCATGTCCTCATTGGCGTCGAGGATCATCTGGATCGCACCCTCGTTGTCGCCATAGAGAAAATTGTACCAGCCGAGGATCGAGCCGTTGACGAAACACTCCACCGCCTCGGGATTGGTGTCGATGGTGGACTGCATCACCTCGACCGTGGTTGCATAGGTGGAGTAGCCCGCATCGGCGATCAGGAAGACATTGGGCTCGAATCCGGCCTCGCGCTGGATGGCATAGGGTTCGGAGGACAGGAAGCCCTGCATGCCCGTGCGCTTGTCCGCCAGAAACGGTGCAGGATTGAAGGTATAGGGCTGGCGCTGTTCCGAGGTGAAGCCATGCTCCGAGATCATCCACTGGTAATACGAGGTATAGCCGTTATCCCCGATGAAGAGCGTCAGATCCTTCAGCTCTTCCCAGCTGTCCGCCTCGCCGGGGTGCGAGATGATGACCTGCGGGTGACGCTGGAAAGAGGCCATGACCGCGACGACGGGAATATCCTCGGCCACGGCATTGAAGGCCTGCAGCAGATCGCCGCCCATGTGGAACTGGATGCGATCGGCCATCAGTAGCGCGCGGTTGTTGACCTGCGGGCCGCCCGGGATGATGGTCACATCCAGACCGCATTCGGCGTAGGTGCCGTCCGCGACGGATTGATAGAACCCCCCGTGTTCGGCCTGTGGCAGCCAGTTGGTGCCGAAGGTCACTTCCGTCAGGGCAAGGGCAGAGGAGGGCAGGGCCAGCACGGCAACGCTGGTCAGGCAGGTAAGGCGCATCTGAGACATCCTTCTTGTCGATCCGCCGCCAGCATTCCGGACAGTTGACGATGACGAAAAGCCGCGAAACGCTTTCGGGCGTGCGAGGCTGGCCCAAAGGTGAATATTTATGCGCGACGTGGCCGGTTGCACAAAATTCCAACTTTCCGACCCTGCCTGACTGGTCGGGCGCGGTGGAATCACCCATGCGCGGCGAGGATTGCCGACGCTATCGCAAAAAGAGGGTCTCATGACTGCACTGAATCCCGCAACGCTCCACCCGCCCTTCGCCCGCTACGTGCACGGTCGCGTCGTCGGCCCCCGGGCGCGTCTGATCCTGACATCCGGCCAGTTGCCCGTGCGCAAGGATGGCACGACCCCCGATGGCGCCGAAGCGCAGGCGGCGCTGTGTTTCGCGAATATCGCGGAGATCCTTGCCGAAGGCGGCGCGGCAGCTGAACATGTGATCCGCGTGAATGCCTATGTCACGGATCGCGCCCATATGGCCGGCTACATGGCGGCGCGCGACGCCTTTTTCGCGGCGTGTGCAACCCCGCCTGCATCGACGCTGGTCATCGTGTCCGGCTTCACGCGACCGGAATTTCTTGTCGAGGTCGAAGTCACCGCCGCGCTGCCTGACTGAGAGGTGGTAGCGGCAACGCGTAAGGCCGAAAGGTGGCGGTTGTTCCGTCACATGTCAGGCGACAGTCGCCTCCTCTCGAAGGTAGCTGTCCTGCGCGGTCTGCCAGTGACGCGCGATGGGTATCTCCCCCCTTTTTTCAGGGGGCATCCGGCGAATTCACGCGGCCATTTTCAGTTTCATGGCAGGGGACAGCTTTGATGTGGCGCCCGGATGCGTCTGCGCATCTGCGGCTGTCTTGCGCCGCCGGGGGGCTCAGCGGGCGCGGCGTTGATTGACAAAGCCGAGTGTTTCTGTCAGTTAATATCCATTGCCTAGCCAGAACGTTCCTTCAGCCCGGCGCATCCAGTACCAGCTCAAGGAGCGCGCCAGATGTACACGTTTCGGAATTCTGCGGTCAGACAGATCCCTCACCATGGGGCAAGACATGCGTGAGGACCCGCGACGGCTGAAGCCGCTGGAGCGCTGCCCCGCGCATGTCAACAAGAGCATCCCGCTACATCGCGCGCAAAGCCTCACGCAGGACGGCAGCACCGCGCATATCGATCTCGACGGTCAGATTTACACCTTGCGCATCACCCGCGCCGGGAAGCTGATCCTTACCAAATAACCGAGCCGCCCGCGCGCGGGCAGGGCTGTCAGCTCAGATGACGAGCAAAATCCCCTCTCCCTGTATTGGTGTGTGCAAGTTCACGCGCGCGGGTCACTGCATCGGCTGTTCCATGACAAAGGCGCAGAAATCCGTGTTCAAGAAGCTGAAGAAGAAAATGCACCAGCGCGCCTTTCTGGACAGGCTGGTGCATCAACAAGGAAATCTGGGCAAATACAGCCACAGGGCAGGCGCCTATCGGCACCGCTGCGGCAAGAAAGGGGTCCAATTTCCGATCTAGGGCGCTGAGCGACTTTCAACCCAGATGCGCACGCAACTGCCAGGCGAATTTCTCATGCACCTGCCCGCGCTCTATCGCCAGATCCTGGGTCAGCAGATCACCATGCTCCTCGGCGACCGCAGCTGTGCCCGCCAGCGTTGCGGCCACGGTTTCCTGCGCCTTGGCCAGGGTTTCGATCATCACTTCGGCCGTCGCATGGCCGTCATGCTCGTCCACTTTCGAGCGCTTGAGCATGCCGGCGAGTTGCCCCTCTGCATGGCCACCAAGGGCCTTGATACGCTCGGCCAGATCATCCTGCGCGGTGAAATGATCCTCGTAGATCTTCTGGAACAGATCATGCAGCGGGCCAAAAGCCATACCGGTCACGTTCCAATGGAAATTCTGCGCCATCATGGTCGTCACGGCGGTTTCGGCGACGGCCTGGTTAAGTGCCGCGCAGATGGCGTCCTTGGCGCTGGGTGTCAATTGTTCGGCGGTCTGGGTCATGACCCTCCCTTTCGTGTTCTGGATCCCGGAGAATTCTGACACGGAACAGGCTGGCGTCTGGCTGGCTATCCGCTTGTTGCAAAGATAGCCCGCACGGGAAGCACATTCAAGAATTTCTTAGAACTATTCTAAACGTGAGAGTTTTACTCGGCCATGTCAGTCATGCGCTGCACCAATTCAGAGGCCAGCCAGCCGACAGGACGGCGCAGGTGCAGCGGCAGACGCGCACGCAGCAGAAAACTGGCGCTGCAGTGATCCGCACGTTGAATAGCGGCAAAAAGCGCGAGCAGCCAATCTTCGTCGAAAGACCGCTCTTGCGCGCGAATCTCGTGGATCACAGGGCCCTTGGGTAGCGCTGTGCTCAGGATACGCAGAAGCGCATCGGCATAATCTTGCGCCCCTTCGCGCGGACTATGCCGCAGCAGACGGCATGTCTCGAACACTTCGACACGAGGTTTCGCACGACAATGCCGCATCAACAGACGCAACAGTGCCAAACTCGGCTCAGGCGGCGCACCAGGCGGGCTGATCTGTGAAGCGTGAGCAGCGGTTCGCATCAGCATGTCCTCTGACTGTGATTGCGATCTATCATCTATTGCCTGCGAAATCCAGCGATAACCGACAAAAATACTCGACATTTGCTGCGTCGCGTGTTCTTGGCGCATCGGTTGCTCACCTTGTCTTGCATCGCACAGGTTTCGTTTCCGGGCGCTATTGCGCGACAAATTCGAAAAGGGCTAGCTTGGCCCACGGAGTTCGAAGCGCGCAGGCGCGACCGCCCCCTGCCGATGCGAGACGGCCTCTTGTCGCGTCGGTTTTGGGGGCCGTGGCGCAAGGGGCAGCATCCAGGCGTAGGTCTGCCCTGGCCGCTTTTTCCAACACTGACTCGCAGAGGGGTGAATTTGGCGATATTGGGGCATATCCTGGCGCAGCAGAACCCAAAGCCAACAGTCGGAAGATACCCGGAAACAATGCAAGCAACTCAAAACGCCAGATTATCCTGCGCGCCGATGATGGATGGTAGAGATTTTGCCTGTATTTCAGTGACTTGAGTGACTTCGTGTGCAATGTATGTTCATGCTTTGATCGCAAAATATCGCGCTACGGTGCGTTTGCTTCGGTCGCGCATGTTTGAAACAGTGAAAC
>PXES01000169.1 GCA_003564655.1 Paracoccaceae bacterium | reverse complement strand
CGACCTACAAGACGCTGCTGGGCGTGGTCGAGAAGCTTGGCAAGACCGCCGCGAGCGCCGAGGATTTCCCCGCCTTCATCGTCAACCGGATCCTGATGCCGATGATCAACGAGGCGGTCTATACGCTTTATGAGGGCGTGGGCTCGGTCAAATCCATCGACGAGTCGCTCAAGCTCGGGGCGAACCATCCGATGGGGCCGCTGGAACTGGCCGATTTCATCGGGCTGGATACCTGCCTTGCGATCATGAATGTGCTGCATGACGGGCTGGCCGATACGAAGTATCGCCCCTGCCCGCTGCTGGTGAAATATGTCGAGGCTGGCTGGCTGGGCCGCAAGACCGAGCGCGGTTTCTACGACTATCGCGGCGAAGAGCCCGTGCCGACACGCTGAGGCCCGCGCCGCGCGCCGCTCATGCGGGGCGCCCACCCGCCCACCCTTGCGCCCCGCATGAGCGGCGCGCGGCGCGGGCTGGCTCCGGTCCATTCGCTTGATTGGTCATCTTGCATGACGCGGTGAGAAGTCGAGCGCCGAAGCGCGATGGAATGCGCATCGTCCTCGGTTATGTTGCCTGTCGATGCTGATCAAGGAGGTTCCGCCATGTCCCGTCTGGCCCTGCTGACCGGTGCGTCAGGCTTCATCGCCAAGCACATCGCCGCGCAGTTACTCGACGCGGGCTGGCGCGTGCGGGCGAGTGTCCGAAACCCGGCACGCGCGGACGAGGTGCGCGCCGCGCTTGCCCCGCGTGTCGCTGCGGACAGGTTGCAAGCGCATCTCGAATTTGTCGAGCTGGACCTGACACAGGACGCCAACTGGGACAGCGCGCTTTCGGGTGCCGATGCGCTGGTGCATACGGCCTCGCCCTTTCCGCTGTCGCAGCCCGAGGATGACGACGAGTTGATCGGCCCCGCTGTCGAGGGGACATTGCGCGCCCTGCGTGCAGCGCGAAGCGCCGGGGTGCTGCGGGTGGTGCTGACCTCTTCCATCGCCGCGGTGATGCATTGCGACCTGCCACCGGGGCGCGAGGGCTATGATGCCAGCGACTGGACAGACCCCGCCCATCCGCGCGCCACGACTTATGACCGCTCGAAGACCATGGCCGAGCGGGCGGCTTGGGATTTCGTCCGCGACACGGCGCCTGACATGGCGTTGACCACCATCAATCCCGGCCTAGTGCTGGGACCGCTGCTTGATGACCGGTTCGGCAGCTCCCTGTCGCTGGTCGAGCGGGTGTTGTCGGGCAAGGACCCGTTGCAGCCGAATTTCGGTCTGCCGCTGGTCGATGTGCGTGACGTGGCACAGATGCATGTGCAGGCGCTGGAAATGCCCGGGACAGCGGGCAAGCGCTATATCGCAAGCGCGGGCACCCTGCGGTTCGGCGAGATGGCCGCGTATCTGAAACGCCACTTTCCCGACCGCCGCATCGGCACCCGCACGGCGCCAAATCTGCTCATGCGGATCGCCGCGATCTGGGACGCCGAGGTGCGCTCGATCGTGCCGAGCCTCGGTTTCTTGCCGCAGATTTCGGCGCGGCCTGCCGAGCGGGATATGGGAATCGACTTCATTCCGCCCACTGACGCCTTGCTGGCGTCAGCGCAGGACCTCGTTCGGCGCAACCTGGCCTGACGAACGCGCCCGGCTGCCGGTGCGCCCTCAGTTGCGCAGCCGCTGCCCGGTTTCCGAATCGAACAGATACAACTGCGCCGGATCGGCCCCGACCCCGCAGGTGCTGCCCTGGGGCAGAACGGTCTCGCCGGTCGTCTCTATCTGCAGGCGCCGGGTCTCCGTGCCGGCCCCCTTGGGGGCGAGGTGGATGAAGGACACACCGCCCAGCGCCTCGGTCATCTCGACGACATGCGTGTCGCCCTCGGTGATCTTCAGGGATTGGGGCCGCACGCCCGCCACCAGATTGGCGGGCGCATGGCCCGGCAGGCGCGCGGGCACGACCTGATCGCCCAGCGCCGCGACACGGACACCGCCCTCGGCCGGGACTGCGGGCATCAGGTTCATCGCGGGCGAGCCGATGAACCCGGCTACGAACAGATTGTCTGGGTCGCGATACAACTCGAGCGGCGCGCCGACCTGTTCGATCCGGCCTGCGCGCAGGACCACGATCTTGTCGGCCAGCGTCATCGCCTCGACCTGATCATGGGTGACATAGATCATGGTCGCGCCGATCTCGCGGTGCAGGCGCGCAAGTTCCACCCGCATCTCGACGCGCAATTCGGCGTCGAGATTGGACAGCGGTTCGTCGAACAGGAACACTTCGGGCCCGCGCACGATGGCACGCCCGATGGCGACGCGTTGGCGCTGCCCGCCCGAGAGCGCCTTGGGATTGCGGTCGAGGAAGGGGCCGAGCTTGAGGATTTCCGCAGCCTTGCCAACCTTCTCGCGGATTTCGGCCTTGGGATGGCCGGTCATCTTCAGTCCGAAGCCCATATTCTCGGCCACGCTCATATGGGGGTAAAGCGCATAGGTCTGGAACACCATCGCCACCCCGCGCTGCGCCGGGTCGAGCTTCGTCACATCCCGCGCGCCGATACGGATGGCGCCGCCGGTCGTCTCTTCCAGCCCCGCGATCATGCGCAGCAGGGTGGATTTGCCGCAGCCCGAGGGCCCGACAAAAACGCAGAACTCGCCCGGCTCGATGGCCAGATCGACCCCGTGAATGACCTGGGTTTCACCATATTTCTTGATCACGCTGGACAGGTTGACGCCGGACATGCTCAGGCCCTCTTGCGGCTGGGAGGGGCGGTTTCCTCGGGGAAACGCCAGGTTTCGGTCTCGGCGCCGATGATTCGCGCTATGTCGCGCATCAGCGGCACCCGTGACTGGAGCGCGCCCAGATCGGTGCGCGCCGTGGTTGATGTTACCGACAGCGCACCGCAGACACGTCCGCCCGATGACAGGATCGGCACGGCCACGCAGATGATGCCGGGTTCGTGCTCTTCATTGTCGAAGGCGAAGCCACGCACCCGGATCGCCGCCAGATCATCCAGCAGCGCCTCGGGCGTGGTGAGTGTGTTGGGGGTGAAACGGTGCCAGCTTTGCTGGGCAAGCATGGCGGGCAACTGCGCCTCGGGGAGGTGGGCCAGCATCGCCTTGCCGACGCCGGTGCAATAGGCCGGGCCGACCTTGCCCGCCTGGCTGAACATCGCCACCGTGTCGCGCGCGTTGCGCTTGTCGACATACAGCACCTGCCCGTGGTCGAGTTGGGCCAGATGCACCGTCTCGCCCAACTCGGCGGACAACCGGTCCAGATGCGGCCGCGCAATCGGTGCAAGCGAGCTTTGCGCCCAGGCGACATGCGCGAGGCGCACCAGCCGCATGCCCATGTTGTAGCACCCGTCCTCGGGGTCGTGTGACAGCATGCGTTGCCGCACCAGTGTCTGCAGCAGGCGGTAGAGCGTCGCCTTGGGGTAGGCGCTCGCCTCGAGCAGTTCCGAAAATCGCACCGGGCGCCCGTAGCTCGCCACGAGGTCGAGCACCTCGAGCGCCTTGGCCACGGTCCCGTCTGTCGCGGCTGCGACCATCCCCCCTCCCGAAATGCACGCAAACTCTTTCTTGACAAACCCTAGCCAGACGCCGCATCATTTTCAACATGTAAAAACAAGTTCCGAATAGTGAAACCGACTAGGGAGGAAATCATGCGGTTCACACTTACGGGCGCGGCTGCTGCGCTTGCGATGACGACAGCGCTGGCAGGTCCGGCCAACGCAGAGTTGACGGGCGATCTGCGCATCTTCTTCAACGACCAGAACCCCGCGCCGCGTGCCGCGATCGAGGGCATGGTCGAGCGCTTTCAGGAGATGCATCCCGATCTGAACATCGAGTTGACCCTGATCGACCGTGAAGCGAACAAGACCCAGATCCGCAACTACCTGACCGCCAACGCGCCCGATGTGAACGGCTGGTATGCGGGCAACCGGATGCGGCCGTACGTCAATGCGGGTCTGTTCGAGGATGTCTCCGACCTCTGGGAGGGGCAGATGGGGGAGGAACTCGCCTCGACCCGCCCCGCGCTGACGCTCGACGGCAAGCAGTGGGGCGTGCCCTACACCTACTATCAGTGGGGCATCTACTACCGCACCGACATCTATGAAGAGCTTGGCCTGACCCCGGCAACCACCTGGGAGGAAGAGTTGGCCAACTGTCAGGCGATCCTCGATTCGGGCCGCAAATGCTACACCATCGGCACGCGCTTTCTGTGGACGGCGGGCGGCTGGTTCGACTACCTGAACCTGCGCACCCATGGCTATGACTTCCACATGGCGCTGACCGCGAACGAGATCCCCTGGACCGATGACCGCGTGCGCGAGACCTTCGCAAACTGGCGCGAGCTGATCGACATGGGCGCCTTCATCGACAACCACACCGCCTATACCTGGCAGGAGGCGCAACCCTATCTGGTGAATGGCGAGGCCGCCGCCTATCTGATGGGCAACTTCCTGGTCGAGCCGCTGCGCGATGCGGGCATGACCGATGACAACCTCGGCTTCTACCAGTTCCCCGAGATCACCCCGGG
>PXES01000323.1 GCA_003564655.1 Paracoccaceae bacterium | reverse complement strand
ATGATGCGGAAAATGATGACCAGGAACAGGAACATGTCCACCCGCGCGCGCGGATACAGAAGCAGATAGCCCCCCAGCACCCCGGCAATCGCCCCCGAGGCGCCCACCATGGGGATCACCGAATGCGGCTCGGTCGCGTATTGCAGCCCGGCCGCCGCGAGCCCGCACAGCAGATAGAAGCCCAGGAATTTCCAGTGGCCCCACACATCCTCGAGGTTGTTGCCGAAGATCCACAGGAACAGCATGTTCGCCCCCAGATGGATCATGTCGCCATGCAGGAACTGATGGGTCAGCAGGGTGATGTGCCCCTCGCCATGGGTCAGCCGTGCGGGCAGCATCCCCCATTCCTGATAGAACAGCATCAGCGCACGATCATCCGCAAAAAGCGGCGAATAGAGCGCGAAGATGACCACATTCGCCGCCAGCAGCGCATAAGTGACGTAGGGCGTGCGGGTCGAGGGGTTGTGGTCGCGGATCGGGATCAGCATGGGACGCGCGCCTTGCGGAAGCGACGCGGCGCCCGGACCGGGGTCTCGGGCGCCGCGCGGGGTTCAGGTGCCGCAGACCGGGTCAGTCGGCGGTCAGCAGCGGCGGCTTGTTGCCCGAGATGCGCTTGGCGTCGGGGCCATCGATCTCGAACTCCAGCTTGTCGTCGCGCAGATACACATGCACCACGCCACCCTTGGCGAGCTTGCCGAAGAGCAGTTCCTCGGCCAGTGGCTTCTTGATGTTCTCCTGAATGACGCGGGCCAGCGGGCGGGCACCCATCTTGTCGTCATAGCCCTTCTCGCCCAGCCACTCGGCCGCCTCGTCGCTGAGGTCTATGGTCACGTTGCGATCCATCAACTGCGCCTCGAGTTGCAGCACGAATTTCTCCACCACGCGCATGATCACCGATTTCGGCAGCGGCGCGAAGCTGATGACGGCATCCAGCCGGTTGCGGAATTCAGGCGTGAAGGTCCGCTCGATCGCAGCGGTATCCTCGCCCTCGCGCCGGTCGCGGCCGAAGCCGATGGCGGCCTTGGCCTGTTCGGTGGCGCCCGCGTTCGAGGTCATGATCAGGATCACATTGCGGAAGTTCACTGTCCGGCCGTTATGGTCGGTCAACTGCCCGTGATCCATGACCTGCAGCAGGATGTTGTAGACATCCGGGTGCGCCTTCTCGATCTCGTCAAGCAGCAGCACGCAATGCGGGTGCTGATCCACCCCGTCGGTCAGAAGCCCGCCCTGATCGAAGCCCACATAGCCGGGGGGCGCGCCGATCAGGCGGCTGACGGCGTGTTTTTCCATGTATTCCGACATGTCAAAGCGCAGAAGTTCCACGCCCAGCGTATCGGCGAGTTGCTTGGCCACCTCGGTCTTGCCGACGCCGGTCGGCCCGGCGAACAGGTAGTTGCCCACCGGCTTTTCGGGCTCGCGCAGACCGGCGCGGGCGAGTTTGATGGCCGAGGAGAGCGCCACGATGGCGTCATCCTGCCCGAACACCACCCGCTTGAGCGAAGCCTCGAGGTCGCGCAGCATCTCCGAATCGTCCTTGGAGACGCTTTTCGGCGGGATACGGGCGATCTTGGCCACCACGGCCTCGATCTCTTTCGGGCCGATGGTCTTGCGGCGCTTGGACTCGGCCAGCAGGTGCTGCGCGGCGCCGGCCTCGTCGATCACGTCGATGGCCTTGTCGGGCAGCTTGCGGTCATTGATGTAGCGCGCCGAGAGATCGACCGCCGCCTTCACCGCGTCATTGGTGTAGCGGATTTCGTGGTGCTGTTCGAAATAGGGCTTCAGCCCCATCAGGATCTTGACCGTATCCTCGACCGTCGGTTCCACCACGTCGATTTTCTGGAAGCGCCGCGACAGGGCGCGATCCTTCTCGAAATGCTGGCGGAACTCCTTGTAAGTGGTCGAACCCATGCAGCGCAGCTTGCCGCCCTGCAGCGCTGGTTTCAGCAGGTTCGAGGCGTCCATCGCGCCGCCCGAGGTGGCGCCCGCGCCGATCACCGTGTGGATTTCGTCGATGAACAGCACTGCATCGCGGTGGTCCTCAAGCTCCTGCACGACGGATTTCAGCCGCTCCTCGAAATCGCCGCGATAGCGCGTGCCCGCCAGAAGAGCGCCCATGTCGAGCGAGAAAATGGTGGAGTTGGCAAGGATCTCGGGCGTCTCGCCCTCGACGATCTTCTTGGCCAGCCCTTCGGCGATGGCGGTCTTGCCGCCACCCGGGTCGCCCACCAGCAGCGGGTTGTTCTTGCGCCGCCGGCACAGAACCTGGATGCAGCGCTCGACTTCGGACGCGCGACCGATCAGGGGGTCGACATCCCCCTTGCGTGCCTTGGCATTCAGATCCACGCAGTACTTGCCCAGGGCGGTTTCCTTGGCCTTTTCCTCGGCCTTGCCGGTGCTCTCGGCCTCTTCCTCATCCGCGCCGCTGACAGGGCGCGATTCGGAGTATTTCGAGTTCTTGGCGACACCATGGGCGATGAAGTTCACCGCGTCGTAGCGCGTCATGTCCTGCTCTTGCAGAAAATACGCCGCGTTCGATTCGCGCTCGGCGAAGATCGCGACCAGCACATTGGCGCCCGTCACCTCGTTCCGGCCGGAGCTTTGCACGTGGATTGCGGCGCGCTGGATGACGCGCTGGAAGGCGGCCGTCGGCACTGCCTCGGACCCTTCGATATCCGTGACCAGCGAGGCGAGTTCCTCCTCGATGAACTGGTGGAGCGTCTTGCGCAGGATGTCGAGATCGACATTGCAGGCCAGCATGACGCGGCTGGCATCGGGTTCGTCCAGCAGGGCGAGCAGCAGATGCTCGAGGGTCGCAAACTCGTGCCGGCGGGAATTGGCCAGCGCCAGCGCCCCGTGGATGGATTGCTCCAGTGTCGAAGAAAAACTTGGCACGTCGGACGCTCCTGTTCTGGTGGCCTGCCGGGGGGCCCCCTGCCGACCAGTGTCCTCTTACAATCTTAAACTTCGGTTTTCTTCACCGGCCTTCAAGATCTTTTTCGTCAACTCTGCCGGAGGACCGCAGTTCTGGCAAGCATTGTCACGGATTGCTTACCGTATGACCGCTCAGAACGTGTCCTTAAGGCCGCGCAGATGAGCAAACATGGCAAGATCGGTTTCTCCCGACTTCCCATGCCCCGCCTTGAGGTAACCCTGACCCGCCCGAAGGAAAGGGTTGGTCGCCTTCTCGAGCGCGAGTGTCGCCACGGCCATCGGCGCACCCTCGTCGCGGTCGCGGGCCATCTGCGCGATGCGGGCCTCCAGATCAGGGTTGTCGGGATCGACACTGCGCGCAAAGGCGGCGTTGGCCTTGCTGTAGTCGTGGCCGGAACAGATTCGCGTGTCGTCGGGCAGGTCCATCAGCCGGGTCAGGCTGTCCCACATCTGCGCGGGCGTGCCCTCGAACAGCCGACCGCAGCCCAGCGCCATCAGGCTGTCGGCGGTAAAGGCGAGGCGGCTGTCGGGAAAGTGAAAGGCGATATGGCCGATCGTGTGGCCCGGCACATCGATGACCGTACCGGTCTCGGCGCCCAGCGGCACCGGATCGCCCGGCGCCAGCGCATGGTCGAGCGGCGGCAGGCGGTGGGCATCGGCGGCCGCGCCCCAGACCTGCGCGCCCGTATCCTCACGCAGACGCGGCACACCGCCGATATGGTCGTCATGGTGGTGGGTGATCAGGATATCGCTCAGACGCCAGCCGGTCGCGGCCAGCATGTCGAGAATCGGGGCCTGATCGGGCACATCGACCACCGCTGTCCGGCCGCTTTGCGGTTCATGCAGCAGATAGGCGTAATTGTCGCGCAGGCAGGGGATCACCCGCATCTCGAGAGGCATGGCGTTTTCCTTGATTTGGGTTGCATTTCCTGCACTCTGGGGCAGGAAACCGCATGACGCAACCGGGGGTGCCCGGGTGGCGCGGTCAAGGCGCATGAAACCGGAGCAGGCGGGCCGACATGTATCACGATGTCCGCGAATTGCGGGATTTCTACTACACGACCACGCTGGGCCGGGCGGCGCAGAAGGCGATGCGCGACCGGCTGCGGGCCTGCTGGCCCTCGGTCACGGGGCTGTCAGTGGCGGGATTCGGCTTTGCCGTGCCCCTGTTGCGGCCCTGCCTGCGTGAAGCCGCGCGCGTCATCGCGCTGATGCCTGGCCAGCAGGGGGTGATGCACTGGCCCGCCGAAGCGGCCAATCATTCGGTGCTGGTCGAGGAGACAGGCTGGCCGCTGGCCAGTGACAGTATCGACCGGCTGGTCATGCTGCACGGGGTCGAAACTTCGGAGCGCCCCGCCGCGCTGATGGAAGAAGCCGCGCGGGTGATGAAGGTCGGCGCCAAGGCGATGCTGATCCTGCCCAACCGCTCGGGGCTGTGGGCGCGGCGCGAGGGTACGCCCTTCGCACTGGGCCGACCCTATTCGCTGCGCCAGGTCGAGACGTTGTGCACCGATCACGGCTTTCGGGTGGAGGAGCATTCCGCCGCGCTGTTCTTTCCGCCGCGCGACAGCGGGCGTTGGCTGCGCTGGGCGAAGATGCTCGAAACATTGGGGCAGAAGCTGTCGCGAGACGCGGCGGGCGGCGTGCTGCTGGTCGAGGCGACGCGGGTGGCCGACACGCCGCGCGCCTCGGGGCTGGCGGCACGCAAGCCGCTGCGGATTCTCAACCCCTCGCCCTCGCCGGCGGCACAGCCGTCCTGGCGGGCCGGGAATCACGCCGGACCACGGCGCTTTCCGGGGCTCTGACAGCATGCAACCGGCTCGCGGATGCCGCAGCGCGGCGGCAAGTCCGGGGCCGTGTCGATCCGTGCCGCATGCGGCATCCGGCTTTTTCCGCACGCCACGTCCTTGGCGGTTGCAGCAGGTGATACCCTCTGCTAAACCCGCGCCGATTTCTCTTGCCGCGCCAACCGTCTTGTCACGGCCCCGGCTGGCGCGAGACCCAAGTGCAACTTCGAAGGAAGGGTGGACGTGTCCGAACCAGCCTCGATCTCTTCGGGCATCGCCAAGCGCTATGCCACGGCCATGTTTGAACTGGCCAAGGAATCCGACTCTCTGGTCACGCTCGAAGCCGATATCGACACGCTCGATACCGCGCTTGCCGACAGTGCCGATCTGCGCGCGCTCCTCGCCTCGCCGGTCTATACCCGCGACGAGGTGACGCGCGCGATCGCCGCGCTGGCTGACCGGATGGGCCTGTCGCAGACAGTCACAGGCGCGCTGGGGCTGATGGCCTCGAAGCGCCGCCTGTTCACGCTGCCGCAGGTGTTGGTCGCGCTGCGCGCGCTGATCGCCCACGAGAAGGGCGAGGTGACCGCGGAAGTAACGTCGGCGCAGGCGCTGAGCGACGCGCAGGCCGAGCAGGTGGCGACAACGCTCGCCGAGCGCGTTGGCCGCAAGATCAATCTCAAGAAAACCGTCGATGAGTCGCTCATCGGCGGTCTTGTCATCAAGGTGGGCTCGCAGATGATCGACAGCTCGATCCGCGCGCAGCTCGCAGCCCTCAAGAAAAGCATGAAAGAGGTCGGATAAATGGGTATCCAAGCTGCTGAGATTTCTGCGATCCTGAAAGAGCAGATCAAGAATTTCGGTCAGGACGTGGAAGTGACCGAAGTGGGCCGCGTGCTCTCGGTCGGTGACGGGATTGCCCGGGTCCACGGCCTCGACAATGTGCAGGCCGGCGAGATGGTCGAGTTCCCCGGCGGCATCCGGGGCATGGCGCTGAACCTCGAGGCCGACAATGTCGGTATCGTGATCTTCGGCGACGACCGGGGCATCAAGGAAGGCGACACGGTCAAGCGCACCAACGCCATCGTGGACGTGCCGGTGGGCGACGAGCTGCTGGGCCGCGTTGTCGATGGTCTGGGCAACCCGATTGACGGCAAAGGCGCGCTGAACGCCTCGAGCCGCGCGGTGGCCGATGTGAAGGCGCCGGGCATCATCCCGCGCAAATCGGTGCATGAGCCGATGGCCACGGGTCTGAAATCGGTGGACGCCATGATCCCGATCGGCCGGGGCCAGCGCGAGCTGATCATCGGCGACCGCCAGACCGGCAAGACGGCCGTGGCGCTCGACACGATCCTGAACCAGAAGAGCTATAACGAGGCTGCGGGTAACGACGAGAGCAAGAAGCTCTACTGTGTCTATGTCGCCATCGGCCAGAAGCGCTCGACCGTGGCGCAGCTGGTGAAGAAGCTCGAGGAGTCGGGCGCCATCGAATACTCGATCGTCGTCGCCGCGACCGCTTCGGACCCGGCGCCGATGCAGTTCCTCGCGCCCTATGCCGCGACCGCCATGGCCGAGCATTTCCGCGACAATGGCCGCCACGCGCTGATCATCTATGACGATCTGTCGAAACAGGCCGTCGCCTACCGCCAGATGTCGCTCTTGCTGCGCCGCCCGCCGGGGCGCGAGGCCTACCCGGGCGACGTGTTCTACCTGCACTCGCGCCTGCTGGAGCGGTCCTCGAAGCTCAACGAGGATTTCGGCGCCGGTTCGCTGACCGCGCTGCCGATCATCGAGACGCAGGGCGGCGACGTGTCGGCCTTCATCCCGACCAATGTGATCTCGATCACCGACGGGCAGATCTTTCTTGAAACGGAACTCTTCTATCAGGGTATCCGCCCGGCGGTGAACACCGGCCTTTCGGTGTCGCGCGTGGGCTCTTCGGCGCAGACGGATGCGATGAAATCGGTCGCCGGGCCCGTCAAGCTGGAACTGGCACAATACCGCGAGATGGCGGCTTTCGCGCAGTTCGGCTCGGACCTCGACGCCTCGACCCAGAAGCTCTTGAACCGGGGCGCGCGGCTGACGGAGTTGATGAAGCAGCAGCAATACTCGCCGCTGACCAACGCCGAGATTGTCTGCGTCATCTTCGCAGGCACGCAGGGCTATCTCGACAAGATCGCGGTCAAGGATGTGGGGCGCTTCGAGAAGGGGCTGCTCGAGCATCTGCGCGGCAAGCACAAGGCGCTGCTGGATGACATCACCAACAACGACCGCAAGGTGAAGGGCGATCTGGACGAGAAGATCCGCGCTGCGCTCGACGAATTCGCGAAGGACTTCGCCTGAGGGCGGTGAGAGGGAGTTCCCATGCCGAACCTCAAGGACCTCAAGAACCGGATCAACTCGGTCAAATCGACCCGGAAGATCACCAAGGCGATGCAGATGGTCGCCGCCGCCAAGCTGCGTCGCGCGCAGGATGCCGCAGAGGCCGCCCGCCCCTATGCCGAGAAGATGGCCGAGGTGTTGAACGGCCTCGCCGCGACGGTGAAGGGTTCGCCCACCGCGCCCAAGATGCTGACCGGCACTGGCAGCGAAGAGACGCATCTGCTGGTGGTGATGACCGCCGAGCGCGGGCTTTGCGGCGGGTTCAACTCGTCCATCGTCAAGGTCGCGCGCTACCGGGCCGAGAAGCTGATGAAGGACGGCAAGACCGTCAAGATCCTGACTGTCGGCAAGAAAGGTCGCGAGCAATTGCGCCGCGACCTGGGCGCGCATCTCGTGGGCCATGTGGACCTCGGCGACGTCAAGCGCGTGAGCTACGAGAACGCCGCCGACATCGCCAAGCAGATCTTCGAGATGTTCGAGGCCGAGGAATTCGACGTCGCGACGATCTTCTATAACCGCTTCGAGTCGGTGATCAGCCAGATCCCCACCCCGCGCCAGATCATCCCCGCCGAAGTACCCGAGGAGGCCCCCGCCGAGACGCTCTATGACTACGAGCCGTCGGAAGAGGCGATCCTCGCCGATCTGCTGCCGCGCGCAGTGACGACGCAGATCTTCACGGCGCTTCTGGAGAACGCGGCGTCCGAGCAGGGCGCGCGGATGTCGGCGATGGACAATGCGACGCGCAATGCGGGCGACATGATCGACCGGCTGACCATCGAATACAACCGCTCGCGTCAGGCCGCGATCACCAAGGAACTGATCGAGATCATTTCGGGCGCCGAGGCGCTCTAGAGAACCCGGAGAGAGATCAACATGGCAACCAAAGGCAAGATCACGCAGGTCATCGGCGCTGTCGTGGACGTGCAGTTCGACGGCGATCTGCCCCCGATCCTGAACGCGCTGGAGACCGACAACAACGGCAAGCGGCTGGTGCTCGAAGTCGCGCAGCACCTGGGCGAAAACACCGTCCGCACCATCGCGATGGACGCGACCGAAGGGCTGGTCCGCGGCCAGGATGTGACCGACACGGGCGAGCCGATCATGGTGCCGGTGGGCGACGCGACACTGGGGCGGATCCTCAACGTCGTGGGTGAGCCCGTGGACGAGGGCGCCCCGGTCGAGGCCAAGGAACGCCGCGCGATCCACCAGCCTGCCCCCGGCTTTGCCGAACAGTCGACCGAGAGCGAAATCCTCGTCACCGGCATCAAGGTCATCGACCTGCTGGCGCCCTATTCCAAGGGCGGCAAGATCGGCCTGTTCGGCGGTGCCGGCGTGGGCAAGACGGTTCTCATCATGGAGCTGATCAACAACATCGCCAAGGTGCACTCGGGCTATTCGGTGTTCGCCGGTGTGGGCGAGCGCACGCGCGAGGGCAACGACCTCTATCACGAGATGATCGACTCGGGGGGGATCAACCTCGACAAGCTCGACGAGTCCAAGGTGGCGCTGGTCTATGGCCAGATGAACGAGCCCCCAGGCGCCCGCGCCCGCGTCGCGCTGACCGGCCTGACGCTGGCCGAGCAGTTCCGCGACCAGTCGGGCACCGACGTTCTGTTCTTCGTCGACAACATCTTCCGCTTCACGCAGGCGGGCTCCGAGGTGTCGGCGCTGCTGGGCCGCATCCCGTCGGCCGTGGGCTACCAGCCGACGCTCGCAACCGACATGGGCGCGCTGCAGGAGCGCATCACCTCGACCAAGGCCGGGTCCATCACCTCGGTGCAGGCCATCTACGTGCCCGCCGACGACCTGACCGACCCTGCCCCCGCGCCCTCGTTTGCGCACCTTGACGCCACCACCGTTCTGTCGCGCGCGATCTCGGAGTTGGGCATCTACCCGGCCGTGGACCCGCTCGACTCCAACAGCCGGATCCTCGACCCGCAGATCGTGGGCGAGGAACACTATCAGGTCGCGCGTGACGTGCAGGGCGTGCTGCAGCGCTACAAGTCGCTGCAGGACATCATCGCGATCCTCGGCATGGACGAGCTGTCGGAAGAGGACAAGCTGACCGTTGCCCGCGCCCGCAAGATCCAGCGCTTCCTGAGCCAACCCTTCGACGTGGCCAAGGTCTTCACCGGCTCGGACGGCATCCAGGTGCCGCTGGAAAAAACCATCGCGTCCTTCAAGGCCGTGGTGGCGGGCGAATATGACCACCTGCCCGAAGCCGCCTTCTACATGGTGGGCGATATCGACGATGTGGTGGCCAAGGCCGAGAAACTGGCCGCCGCGGCCTGAGGGAGAACAGGATGGCCGAGACCATGCAATTCGACCTCGTCAGCCCCGAGCGCAAGCTTGCCTCGGGGACAGTGAAGGCCGTGCAGATCCCCGGCGCGACCGGTGATCTGACCGCCATGCCCGATCATGCGCCGACGATCACCACGCTGCGGCCGGGCATCCTGGTCACCGAAGGCCCCGAAGGCGAGAAACGCTATGTCGTGACGGGCGGTTTCGCCGACATCACCCCCGAGGCGACCTCGGTTCTGGCCGAACGCGCCTATGGCGCCGATGCCGAGGGCCGCGCCGCGCTCGAGGCGATCCTGACCGAGACGCGCGCCAAGGCCGAGGGACTGTCGGGCCCCGACAAGGACGCGCTCGATCTGGTGGCCGACAACCTCGCCCGGACCATCGCGACAATCAGCTGAGCAGCCGCGCACCCAGCTTGAAAGGCCCCGCCACGCGCGGGGCCTTTCTCAGTCTGCCCGCCGCATGTGACGGCAATAGACCCGGATCATCCAGCCCAGCATCACCCCGTTGAGGATGTGCCACAGGAAATGCGTCCCCAGCGGGAACACATCGCAGACCGCCGCATCGGCCATGCGAAACCCCAGCGAGGCGCAGAGGAGGCCCGCCCCGATCAGCAGCCCACGCCCGGTCGGGCTGCCCTTCAGCCAAAGCCCGTAGGCTGCGATCAGCACCGCCACGCTGAAATAGACCGCATTCGCGCCCAGCCCCGGGACCACCTGCCCCAGCGCCCAGCCGAAAGCCGCCGCATAGGGCAGGAACAGCGCCACCGCCCCCCAGGCCACCAGCGCGGGCAGGCGCAGGAAATCGCGCGTTGCGGTATAGAGATAGAGCAGGATGAAGACGAGGATCGGCAGCACATCCGCCAGCCCCGCCCAGCGCGTGGCAAAGGTGTGCCACAGGAACGATCCCAGCCCGATCGCCACCAGCACCACCGCCAGCGCGCGGGCCAGCGGCAGCCCCGCTGTCTGCCGC
The DNA here is from genome assembly GCA_003564655.1 of Paracoccaceae bacterium. Taxonomy (GTDB): domain Bacteria; phylum Pseudomonadota; class Alphaproteobacteria; order Rhodobacterales; family Rhodobacteraceae; genus Roseinatronobacter. The sequence goes on along the minus strand of PXES01000323.1, from coordinate 8,091 downwards.
CAGACCAACACGGCGGCGATCAGGAATGCGGCGTTGCTGAGTGCATTGACCGGCTCGGCCCAGAAGCCGAAATCGCCCCGCTCGCAATAGGCGATGACCTGCTCGCTCAGCATGTGCCCGCATCGCGCAGGTTGGCGAAGAACCCCCGCAACAGCGCCTCCGAGGCCGCGGCGTCAATGCCGTCATAGATCTCGGGGACATGGTGGCATTGCGGATGCGCAAAAACCCGCGGCCCATATGCCACCCCGCCCGATTTCGGGTCGCTCGCACCATAATAGAGCCGCCGGAGCCGCGCCTGGGCGATGGCCCCGGCGCACATCGGGCAGGGCTCGAGCGTCACATGCAGATCGCAGCCCGCCAGCCGTCCCTGCCCCAGCCGCGCGCTCGCGGCGCGAATGGCCAGCATCTCGGCATGGGCGGTGGGGTCGCCAAGCTCGCGCATCCGATTGCCCTCTGCCGCTAGCACCGCCCCGTCCGGCCCCACGATCACGGCCCCCACCGGCACCTCGCCCCGCGCTGCTGCGGCGCGGGCCTCGGCAAGGGCATGTTGCATGAAAGACCGAAAACCGCTCATGCCCGTACCCTTACTGCGCAGATCACCGCGCGCACAAGCGGGACGTGATGGACGCCCGCGCGCAACAGATCCTCCCCGCAGGCAACCACAACACCCGCTTTACCGCGTCGCCGGGCTTTCCGACGGCCCGGCCCGCATCCTGGTTGCCACAACCGCGCGAAAGCTCTTTCGCTCTGTTGCGCTTTGCAGCGCATATCGCCCATCGGCGCCTTTGCCGATGCCACGAGCAGCGCCGCGCCCACGCCGCCGCCCGCCCGTGCGAACGGCTCTGCGCGCGCTTCGGATCAGACAGGCTGCCAGCCGAGGGCGCACGCCCCGCACTCCACATCTTCAACTTTGCCTAATTATGCCGTGGAAGTCGCGCGACCAACGCGACGGGGGCAGCGCCTCCATACCCAATCACACCCCGGCGCGACGCCAGCGTTGCAGCACATCCCCGCCAACAGGCTGCACCCCGACCAGATCGAAGTGCGGCGCATCCGCCAGCCTGTCCAGCCCCAGCGGCCCGACGCCTGCCCGCCCTTCTGCCCCGATCAACCGGCCCGCCGCGAACACCACCAACTCGTCCACCAACCCGGCCCGCAACAGCGCTGCAGCCAGCGCCCCGCCGCCTTCGCACAGCACCCGCGTCAGCCCGCGCGCGCCAAGCGCTTGCAACATCAATGCAGGGTCCAGCCCGCCCTCGCCTTCGGCCACCGCGACCAGTTCCGCCCCGGCGGCCCGCCACGACGCCTGCGCGGCCACAGGCGCGCCAGGGCCGTGCAGCAGCCAGACCGGCACCGCACGCGCGCTTGCTGCCAGCCGCCCCTGCACAGGCAGATCGAGCCCCCGACTCGCCACGATCCGCACAGGCTGGCGCGCCACGCCAAGCCCGCGCACTTGCAAATCCGGATCATCCGCCCGCGCGGTCCCGCCCCCCACCAGCACCGCATCATGGCAGGCGCGCAACCCGTGCACGACACGCCGTGCGAGGCCACCCGTGATCCAGCGACTCTCGCCCGCGGCGGTGGCGATCCGCCCGTCGAGCGTCAATGCAAGTTTCAGCGTCACGAGGGGCCGCCCCGTGGTCACGCGGCTCAGGAACCCCGCCTGGGCCTTCCGGGCGGCCTCGGCCTCGACGCCCTCGACAACCTCCACCCCGGCGGCGCGCAGAATTGCATGACCCTGCCCGGCCACGCGCGGGTCGGGGTCAGTCAGCGCCGTGACGACGCGCGCGACACCAGCCTCGGTCAGCGCCGTGGCGCAGGGGGGTGTCTTGCCGTGGTGGGCGCAGGGTTCCAGACTGACATAGGCGGTGGCCCCGCCTGCGTCACAGCGCGCCAGCGCCACCGCCTCGGCATGGGGCCGCCCGCCGGGTTGGGTCCAGCCGCGCGCCAGAACGCGACCGTCGCGAACCAGCACGCAGCCCACTGCCGGATTTGGCCAGACCTGCCCCAGCCCGCGCATACCAAGGCCGATGGCCAGCCGCATGAAGCGGCGATCCGCCGCGCTGGCCACGGGATCAGTCGGCCGGTTTCGCCTCGGGGCGCAGCTCCGAGACGAATTTGTCGAAATCATCGGCTTCCTGGAAGTTCTTGTAGACGCTGGCGAACCGGACATACGCGACCGTGTCGATCCGGGCGAGCGTCTCCATGACAATGGCACCGATGTCCTTCGCCGGGATATCCGTGTCGCCAGTCGATTCCAGCCGCCGCACGATGCCCGAGATCATCTGGTCGATGCGCTCATGCTCGATGGGGCGCTTCTGCATGGCGATGCGGATCGAGCGTTCCAGCTTCTCGCGGTCGAACGCCTCGCGCCGACCATTGGACTTGATCACCACCAGATCGCGCAACTGCACCCGCTCATAGGTGGTGAAGCGCCCGCCGCAGGCCGGGCAGAAGCGCCGCCGCCGGATCGCGCCGTGATCCTCGGCAGGGCGCGAATCCTTCACCTGCGTGTCGGTATTGCCGCAAAACGGACAGCGCATGGCCTCTCCCTCGGGTTACCTAGAGCGGTTTTCCCCAAGACTATAGGCAACCTGCGACCCGTTGGGTAGCGCGAAAAGCGGCCCACCAGATCGTGGGGGCCGTCTGTTGCCACAGGGACTCATGCAGCTCAGTTCACCACGACGACGCGCGTCTGCTCCATCCCCTCGGCGCGCACCATATCGAAGAACTTGCGCGCGTTGTCGGGATGAAGCCGCACGCAGCCGGCCGAGGCCGGTCGCCCGAGGCGGGTGACCTCGTTCGTGCCATGGATGGCATAGTGGCCGGAATAGAAGACCGAATAGGGCATCGGCGCGTTGTTGTAGCGGCTCGAACGATGATGCCGCGATAGGAATTGCGGCCGCCACGCGCCGGTGGGCGTGATCTTGCCCTGCCGCGCGGTCGAGACCGGCCATTCATACAGCAACTGCCCGTGGTGATAGACATGCATCACCTGACCGGTGATGCTGACGCGCGCGACCAGCCGGTCGGCATTGGCGGCCTGAGCACTCAGGACCAGAAGACAGGCGGCCATCAGATGGGCCGCATATGTGCGCAGCATGAATTCCCCCGTAAAATCCCGTCTCGATGAACTGCCCCCCAAGGGCCGGAGCAACTCGGCATCAGCGACGGATTCGAGTCAAGCGGATTCTTGCCGATCAGGCGCGGAGAGCGCATCGCGGCCACGGTCTTGCCTCTGCGCCCCGTGCCGGATTAAGAGGCGCACATGACCGCTGATTCTGCCCCCGAAACACCTGGGCTTGCCCTTGTCACAGGCGCAACGCGCGGCCTTGGTGCAGCGCTGGCCGAAGGCCTTGGCGCGCGCGGCTGGCATGTCGTGGCGCTGGGGCGTACGCTGGGCGCGCTCGAGGAACTGGACGACCGCATCCGCGCCGCGGGCGGGCGGGCGACGCTGGCCGCGCTCGACATCACCGACGACAACGCGCTGCGCCATCTGTGCCGCGACATCCATGACCGGTGGGGGCGGCTCGATATCTGGGCGCACACGGCCATCCACGCCCCGCCCATGGCCCCGGCTGATCACATCGCACTCAAGGACTGGCAGAACTGCGTGGCCACCAATATCCGCGCGACCGGAGTGCTGATCCCGATGGTGGCCCCGCTGCTGGCGGCGGCCCCGAAGCGCGGCACGGCCCTCCTTGTCGAGGACCCGGCAGCGGACGGCAAGTTCAGGGGCGCCTATGGCGCGTCGAAAGCCGCGCAGATGGCGCTTGCCCGCGCCTGGCAGGCCGAGAGCGCGAAAACCGGCCCGCGCGTGCTGGTCGAGGCCGCAGCCCCGATGCCCACCGCACTGCGCGCGCGCTTTTTCCCGGGCGAGGATCGCACCCGCCTGACGCCTTGCGAAACCGAGGCCGCGCGACTGCTCGCCCTCATCTGAGCCCGCAGCCCAGCCCCCGCCCGCCCGGTCCCGGCGGGTGTGCGGGTGGGCGGGTGGGCACGCCCGCCGGGACCGGGCGGGCGGGGGCTAGAGACCCGCGCGAAACTCGGCGATCAACGCGCGCACCACCTCGCGCAGCGCTTCGGTTTCGTCCGCACCGGCGGCGCAGGCCTCGGCATAGACGGCGCGCTGGCGCTCGGCGCTGGTTCCCGCGGCCAGAATATCCTGCGCGCCGCGCACCTCGTTCAGACAGCCCAGCACCATCGCATCGGCCTCGACCAGTTCGACCAGTTCGGCCACCAGATCGGGCATCGGGACCAGATCGCCCTTGCCGATATCCAGCAAGCCCTCTTGCGGGCCGTAACGCTGCGCGCGCCAGCGGTTCTCGGCGATCAGGAAGCGGTCGTAAATGCGCCAGCGCTGGTTGCGGCGACGCAGCTCGACCAGCATCCGCGTGATCGCCTGCACCAGCGCGGCGATGGTCAGCGTGTGCTCCATCAGCGGCATCACATCGCAGATCCGCGCTTCCAGTGTCGGAAAGCGCGCCGAGGGGCGGATGTCCCACCAGATCTTGGTCGTATCCTCGATCAGCCCGGCGGCGATGATCGTATCGACCGAGCGGCGATACTCGCCATAGCTGGTGAAATCCGGCGGCAGCCCCGTGCGCGGCAGATTGTCGAAGACGGTCAGCCGGTAGCTGTTCAATCCGGTATCCTTGCCCCCCCAGAAGGGCGACGAGGTCGAGAGCGCCAGCAGATGCGGCAGGAAATAGGTGATCTGGCGCATGATATCGATGCGCAGATCATCATCGGGCAGGCCGACATGCACATGCGTGCCCGAAATCAGCATCCGACGCACCACCCCCGCAAGATCGCGCGCCAGATCGTTGTAGCGCTGCTTTTCAGTCTGCTTGCGGCTGTGCCAGTCGGCGAAGGGATGGCACGAGACCGCGAGCGGCGCCATGCCATACCCGGCAGCGCAATCGGCGATTGTGCGACGCAGATTGCCCAGATCCTCGCGCGCCTCGGCTATGGTCGCGCAGACCCCGGTGCCGACCTCGATCTGGCAGGCGAGGAATTCGGGCGAGACCTTCTCGCCCAGCGCCTCGCCGCAATCGCGCATCAGCGCGTCGGGCACATCGACCAGCGCGCAGGTCTCGGCATCGACCAGAAGATATTCTTCCTCGATGCCCAGTGTATAATCGGGCGAGGGTTCCGGCATGCCGACCACCCTACCCCGGTTCTGCAATCCGGCAACAAGAAATTGACGTCGCGCGCGAGCAAGCCTAGCAGGGTGCATGGCCATACTGCATCCCTACCTGCCCTATGCCCCCTGGCCCCGCCCCGCGGGTCACCGCCTGCCTGGCATCATGCCGCTGGACCGGGCCGACTGGCTGTTGGTCGATGTCGCCTATGCGGCCCAGATGGCCGAGCGCGCGCGGCTGCTGGCCGAGCGGCCCGACGATGTGCTGGGCCTGCTGCCCGAGGGACAGGCGGCCGCGGCAGAGTTGCTTGCAACCGTGCTGGGCGATCTGCCCGATCACGGCTTCGCGCTGGAGGGCGAGACAGTCCACTGCCCCGACGGGCGGCGGGTCGCCCTGGACCGCGAGCGCCCGCTCTGGACGCTGGGGCATCTGGTGCAGGCCGATTTCTGCCTGCTGCAAAAGCCACCCGGCGCGGCAGAGCACCTGCTGACCGGCGCGGTGTTGTGCTTTCCCTCGAGTTGGACGCTATCCGAGAAGCTGGGCCGCCCCCTGATGCGCATCCATCGCCCGGTTGCCGATTACGACGCCGCGATGGGGGCGCGCGTGCAACGCCTGTTCGACGCGATCCGCGCCGAACAGCCCCTGTGGCGCGCCAATTTGCTGGACTACACCCAGCCCGACCTGTTCCACCCGCGCCGCGAGGCCGACCCCAAGCAGCGCCACGCCAGTACCTCTTATCTGCGCTCGGAACGGCAATGCCTTCTGCGGCTGCCGCAGAGCGGCGCGGTGGTGTTCTCCATCCACACCGCCGTCATACACCGCGACCAGTTGACGCCCGAGCAAGCGGCCGCCCTGCCCGCGCATCTGCGCTCAACGCAGCCGGGCCTCTGATCCCGTCAGCCGCGCGCGATCCGGATCCGCGATGACCGGGCCGCGCAATTGCGCCGCACGTGCCCGCAGCGCTGCGGCGCGGGGGTCCGGCCCGGCACGCAGGCGCTCGGTATGCACCCCGTCGGCGCGGGCCCCGAGCAATTCGGACTGGGGCAGAAGTTCGGGCGCAGGCAGGTCCGGGGCGGCACGGCGCGGCGGCAACTCCGGCGGGGCGAGGCAAGCGCCCACGACCATCGTGCACAGCAGGACGGCGAATATGCGCATGCGGAGCATGAAGCGGGATCCGATCATTGGCTGACAACCGGGCACAAGACTGCGCCAGATCGGGACCACGCGCAAGCCGCCTCGCATCGCCGGGGTTCGCGCGCCCCGCAACGAAAGCCGCAGACCGGCACCCGCGCGGGCAACAGCACTTGCCTGCCATCCATCCTGCAGTCGCTGGCGATGCGTGTCCGCCAAACCGACCACGCGTACCCGAGAGCATCATATTTCGCCCGGGCTCAGGCACGCATGGCCCTAGCCGGGGACGTTGTAGAAAGTCCGGCCGGTAACACGGCACGGCCAGCGGGGTCGGCCCGGGCACTCCACGACCCCGCATGCCGCCGAAATCTCCGCTGCGCTACATCCCGCAGGCGTCCACGATGAATTCGCACCATGCGGTGGGGGGCGGCGGCGCATTGGGGTCGGCGTAATGGATACCCGGCGCGAAACGCGGCCGCATCACAGCGACTTCCGACATCGTGCGCGGCTGCAACCCGATGCGGAAAACGGGTTCGTAATCCAGCCAGGTCTCGGTCACGACGAGCGTCTCGCCCTGCGTGATGATCGGCACATGCACGGCCAGCACCTCGTTGAGTGCGGTGTCATCGAGATCACCGGCCGCGCCAGCATGCACCCCGTTGCTCCAGACCACGCGGTGTTCCTCTTCCTGACTGTCCCAACCGATCAGCGACACCCGCAAGCGCACATTCATCGCCGGGTCGCTGACGTTCTGCAGGAAGGTGGCGAAACCGTCGATATCGCTCGGCTCGAGAAGCGTGCTGCTGGCGACAAGGTCGCTTACCGTGTAAGTGGATCGCAGCAATGTACTCTGGTGCCGGAATGCATCGGTGAAGGTCACGGTCCCAAGCAGCGCCCAGGCCAGAAGCGGGAAGATGAGCAGCGTCTCGATGCTGATCGAACCATCATCGCGTCGTCCGAAATTTTCTAGACGATGCTTGAGGCCGCGAAGAGAGCCCTGAAAATGACGATTGTGTCTCATTCGTTCACGAAGCCCGTGCTTGTGCGCAATGCGTACATTCCCGACCCGTCCAGCGGCAGTTGCAGGCCCAGCGATGTGGTGGGAAACAGCGGGCGGACGAGATAGCAGGCACGCAGGATCATCACGCTGTTCCCTTCCCCGACAGTGAAGGGCGTGACTGGCGCGACCTCATCGGCGAGGTCGATGCAGTCGGCTTGCTGGGACAGAAACCCCCAGTTGTTTCCGTTGACACGCCGCATCTCGACCAGCAACCGCTCTTCGCAATTGCTCAACAGACGCGTCCTTTCGTTGTCACACACCATCGTGCGGAACGCATCATGCGACGTGTTCTGGCCAAGGTTGCCCAGCCTGACCTCGCGCACTGTTATGTCCACCGCGCGTTCCAGCGCGATGCGCTGCACGGATGTCAAGCCAGCCTCGGCGCCCATCATCAGCATCGAGATCACAAGGGGAAACATGATCACGAACTCCACCGTCGCCGAGCCGTCGCGCTGACGCAGGAATCGTCGCAAGGACTGGGGGAGCTTGCTGAAACGATAGCTCATTGCGTCAGCCTCAGTGCCTGGATGGAGGTTGCGATGGCGCTGAAGGCCCCCGCGAGATCAAGCCCGATGGCGTTGAAGTAATGCGACTCGCTGGTCGCACACTCGCGCATCTCGTTCTGTCCGCGCTCGTTGGTCTCGAACGCGATGGTGTAGATGATGGTCCCGTTCTCCTTGGCCAGGTCGCAGGCGCGGAAGAAGTCTGCCGTGTTCTCGTTCTGGGTGCTGATGCGCTGACGCCAGCTGTTGCCCT
>PXES01000012.1 GCA_003564655.1 Paracoccaceae bacterium | reverse complement strand
TCGCGGATGCGCCGCTCTGACTCGGCGGTGCGCGCGGCGATCTCGGCATCGGCCTTTGCCATTTCGGCATCAAGCTGGGCCTGCATCTCGGCACGTGCGGCCTCGATGATACGATTGGCCTCGGCCCGGGCATCGGCGCGGGCCTTGTTATAGGCCTCTTCCGCGGCCTGCGCCTTGAGCTTGTATTCCTCGGCGGCGCTGATGTCGCTGGTGATCGTCCCGCGCCGGTCCGCCAGCACCGCGGCGATGCGCGGCAGGGCCACACGCGACATGATGTAGTAAAGCACGAAAAGCGTCACCACCAACCAGAAGATCTGGTTGGAGAAGGTGCTCAGATCGAGCTGGGGCATTCCGACCCCGTTTGCAGCCTCGTCTTCCATCTTGTTCCCCTAAGCCCTGGTGTCACCGAAGGGGCCGGGTGGCCCCCCCGGGCGATGGGTCCCTGTCGGGAAGATCAGACAGCAAACATCAGCAGCAGGGCAACGAGGAACGAGAAGATCCCCAGCGCCTCGGCAAAGGCGATGCCGATGAACAGCATCGCGGTCTGGCCGGGTGCGGACGAGGGGTTGCGCAGGGCGCCGGCAAGGAAGTTGCCCGCGATGTTGCCCACACCGATCGCGGCGCCGCCCATGCCGATGGCCGTCAGGCCAACGCCGATGAACTTGCCCATTTCTGCGATATCGCCTTCCATGTCGTGTCTCCTTGAGGTTTGGAATTGGCAGGTTGAGGGTTTCGACTGCGGATCAGTGCGACGGATGCAGCGCGTCGCGCAGATACACGCAGGTCAGAATTGTGAACACATAGGCCTGAATCACGGCCACCAGCAGTTCCAGCGCGTAGAGCGCGGTCACCGCGAGGATCGGCAAGAAGAAGGCGGCACCCATCGCGGCGGTGAAGCCCGCGAACACCTTGGCGACCGCGTGCCCGGCCATCATGGCACCGGCCAGACGAATGGAATGGCTGATGGGGCGGGCGAAGTACGAGATCAGCTCGATCAGCGCCAGCACCGGGCGCAGCGCCAGCGGCGCGCTGTCGACCCAGAACAGCTTGAGGAACTTGGGCCCGTGCAGGATGAAGCCCAGCGCCGTGACGCTGAGGAACACGGTCAGTGCCAGCACGGCCGTCACCGCGATGTGCGACGTGGTGGTAAAGGCGAACGGGATCAGCCCCAACAGGTTCGCGAACAGCACGAACATGAACAGCGTGAAGATATGCGGGAAGAACCGCACGGCATCGTGGCCCGCGACATCCTCGACCATCTTGTAGACAAAGCCATAGGTCATCTCGGCGGCGGATTGAGCACGGCTGGGCACAAGCGCACGACCGCGCGCGCCGTAGACCATGAGCGCAGTGGCGGCGAGCACGGTCAGCGCCATCCACAGCGTCACGTTAGTCGGCGTGTACCAGTTGACATCGCCTCCGAACAGCGCCTTGACGACGAACTGTTCCATCGGCTCGATGACCAGCCCGTTGCTCTCATCTGCCATGTTCCGCGTCCTCTCGCTCCGGGGGTGTTGCCCCCGTGTGTTTTTCCGCCAACTCGCGCGCCGAGCGCATCATCGTCTGGACCCCGGCGGCGAAGCCCAGCAATGTCAGCAGCACCAGGAAGATGGGCAGCGTGCCGAACAGCACATCAAGCCCGTATCCCATCGCCGCACCGATGCCGAGGCCCGACACCAGCTCGATCACCATCCGCCAGCCGATCTGGGCCATCGAATGATGATCCTGCTTCGCCGGGGGCGGGGCAAGCTTGCCCTTCACCTCGGTGATCCGCGCGTCGAGGGCGCGAAGCCGCTCCATTTCATCGCGCTGGATCATGGCTGCCAACCCGGCTGCAAGTTGCGCGCAAGCTATGCAGGGCGCCCCATGGAGTCAAGCGGTGATACAAGCGCGGGCTCCCTCTGCAAGCACTTGTAATTGCTGTATTTTTTTTTCCGTCATGGTGATCTCTGCAGCGCCGCGCCAGCTCAGCATATTCAACTGCATAGTTGACCTTTGCGCCATGCGCCGCAACATGGACAGCATGACAGCGCCGCTACCCCCCACGCTCGACCAGGTTTTCATGGCGCTAGCCGACCCCACACGGCGCGCGATCCTAGCGATGCTGCTCGAGGATGACATGGCGGTGACCGATGTCGCGGCCCCGTTTGCGATGTCGCTTGCGGCGATCTCGAAGCATCTGGGCGTGCTGGTGCAGGCGGGGCTGATCAGCCAGGAGAAGCGCGGCCGCGTGAAGTGGTGCAAGCTAGAGCCCGACGCGCTGCGCGAGGCTTCGGTCTGGATGCAGGCCTTCGGGCAGTTCGAGCCGATCCATCTCGATTCCTTCGAGCGGTTCTTGGCGCAAGAGCTTCAGAGCCCCGAGGGGTAAGGCACGGCGAGAGGGGGACGAAGCGCCGGTGCGGACCCGCCTTGCACGCCTCGCTGGCGCTGCTCAATGCGGAGGGCGGATTGGCTACGGCGGAGGTGATGGGCCTTGCCTGTGCGTCGTGGAGGCCTCCTCGGACCAAGCTTGCGGGTGGATGTCGGAGCGGGCCCTGCCGGGGCAGGCCCTGCCGGGGCAGGCTTCAGGTACGCGGCGCGGGCGGCTGCGTAAATGACAACCGGCGACCCGTGCAGCGGTCGGGTGATGGCCCGATCTTGCCCCTGCTGCGCCCGCCCTGATCAGCCGTGATCAATCACAGACGGGAATTCCGCGATGGTAGCGCGGCGCCTCGGGAGGGATGGCCAGCGGGTGATCGAACTCCAGCAACGCACCCGACACGTCATCGTCGAACTCTTCCTTGCCGGACCAGGAGGTCAACTCCCATTTCAGCGCGTCGAGGAAGGCCGCACCGCGCGTTCGGGCGAGTTTCGCGAGCACGATGCCAAGTTGCACGTCCGAAAACTCCTGTCCCTGCGGGTCCATGCACTCTGATATTCCGTCAGAATACAGGAACAGCCGGTCACCCGGGTGAAGTTGCGCGGCAATGTTCTGATATTCCGCGCCGGGGATCAAACCTATCGGCAACCCGCCGTGGCCCAGATACTCCAGCCGACCATCGTTGCGCTGGATAAGCGGGTGCGGATGGCCCGCCTGCACCATCTGCAGCCGCCCGCTGGCAAGGTCGATATCGGCATAGGCGATGGTCAGGTAACTCTCGGTCTCGATTTCCTGCAGCATCAGCTCGTTCATGCGCGCGGCGACATCATGCGGCGCACGGGCGGATACCGCGCCGGATCTGGCGTCGCGCATCAGGGCAATGTTCTGGGCATGCTCGCCGCCCGAGAACAGGGCACCGATCCGCGCGCCCAGCATTGCAGCGGCCACTCCATGTCCCGACACGTCGATCGAATATACCCCCACGCGCGATGCGGAAATCCTGAAACTGCCGACCATGTCGCCGCCCACATGCCCCGAGGATTGCAGCAGAAGCGACAGCCGCGTACCGCCGAAATCATGCTGCCGCTCGCGCAGGAGAGATTGCTGCAGGCGCCGCGCCTCCATCAGATCGCGGTCGACTGCATCATAGAGCGTCTGCAATTCATCCAGCGCGGCGCGCAACTCCGCGTTCTGGCGTTTGGCCTGTGCCTCGGCCTTGCGGGCCGTTTCGCGGGCGCAATGCAACTCGGTCACATCGACGCGGACACCGACGCGTCCGCCATCGGCGGTCGGACGCTCGGCGATCTGCAGCACGCGACCATCGGCGAGGTGCTGGCGCACCGTCTCGCCGGCGCGGTGGGCGCGCATGCGCTCGCGCAGCCACTCCTCCTCGCGCCCATGTGCTTCCGGGAACTGCCCGCGGGCGATGGCATGGCGCAGCATGTCCTCGAACAAGACCCCCTCGTGGATGATATCGGCGCTGCGGGCATAAAGTTCGCGAAAGCGGCTGTTGGCGAGGACCAGCCGATCCCGCGCATCGAAATAGACGAAGCCATCCTCCAGCGCCTCGACCGCGTCGACCAGCCGGGCGCGGGCGATGCGCACTTCGCGTTCCTTGGAAAGGAGGCGTTCGCCGGCATTGATGCGGGCGCGCAACTCATGTGTCGAGACGGGCTTGGAAAGGAAGTCGTCCGCACCGACATCCAGCCCCTCGGCCACTGCGTCCTTGTCGTTTTTCGAGGTCAGAAGAATGAAGTAACTGTATTCCTCGCGCGGGCAGGCGCGGAAGGCACGGCAGAATTCAAGGCCATTCATGCCCGGCATGATCCAGTCCGACAGGATCAGGTCGAAATGGGTCTGCGCTGCAAGGTCCAATGCCTGCGCGCCCGATTCGGCCTCTGTCGTGGCGTAACCCCAGCGCTGCAGATGGCGGGCGAAGACCATCCGCTGGGCCCGGCTGTCATCGACGATCAATGCACGCCGCTGGACTTCGGAGTTGAGGCATTCCTGAGCAATCGACTTGGGCACGCGCGCGACCTGTAATCAGAGCGGGTCAAAACTGAAACGGACTATGGCAGGCTCAGATTAACTGCCTGTGAAAGTATAAAATTTTCGGGATTTTGCCTGCCGATCTAAAGTCCGATTAAGGACTCGTGCGTATGGTGGCGCTGCGATCAACTACGGGGCGAGCATGATAAACTGGGCGCGAGTGTCGGAGTTATGCGACGATTTTGGCGTCGACGGGGCCGCGGACGTATTTGCCGTCTTTCAGGATGAGGTGGCCGAGGGGCTGCGTCGGCTCGAGGGCGCCACCAGCCCGGGCGCGCTGCAGGCGGAGTTCCATTTCCTCAAGGGCGCGGCGCTGAATCTGGGCTTTGAAGATATCGCTTCGCTCTGCGCGCACGGCGAGGCGCAAGCGCGTGACGGTAAGGACAGCGCCAGGCAAAAAGCACGCATTCTGGCGGACCTGCCGGAAGTGTGCGCGGTGTTCGGACGCGAGTGGCGCCAGCGCGTGGGCGGCAAAGGGGAAAAGCCGGACTCGTGACGGGACGCCGCACCGTCAGATCACGAAACCGGCCATGACCTCATCTTCGGTGATGTCTGTATAAATCAGACCCTGCGCCGTCATCCGCGCGAACAGCCCGTCGAAATTTTCCGGGCGCGTCGTCTCGATCCCGATCAGCACCGTGCCGAAATTGCGCGCCGTCTTTTTCAGATACTCGAACCGCGCGATATCGTCTTCGGGGCCCAGTATCTCGAGGAAATCGCGCAGCGCGCCAGGGCGTTGGGGCAGGCGCAGCATCATGTATTTCTTGACGCCCTGATAGCGCATTGCCCGCTCTTTCACCTCGGGCAGACGCTCGAAGTCGAAATTCCCGCCAGAAGTCAGACAGACCACGCGCTTGCCCTCGATGTCGGCCACAAGCTGCGGCAACACGTCGAGCGCCAGCGCGCCCGCAGGTTCCAGCACGATCCCCTCGACATTCAGCATATCGAGCATAGTGATGCAGATGCGGTTCTCGGGCGCGACAAGCACATGTGCGGGCGACGTGCTGCGCAACGCCGAGAAGGTGCGCGCGCCGATCATCGCGACAGAGGCGCCATCGACGAAGCTGTCGACCCGCGCCAGCCGCGTCGGTTCACCGGCCTCGAGCGCGGCGCGCAGGCTCGCCCCGCCCGCAGGCTCGACATAGCGCAGCGCGGTTTCGATCCCGGCGGCGCGCAAATAGCGCGTCACCCCGGCGCCGATCCCGCCACCGCCCACCGGGAGGACCACCATATCGGGCGCGCTGCCAAGTTGATCGAGCATCTCGACCGCGACGCTTGCCTGCCCTTCGATCACGTCGTCATCATCGAAGGGCGCGAGGAAATGCGCACCTGCCATGCGGCAGAACTCCTGCGCGGCAGCCAGCGACTGATCGAAGATATCGCCCACCAGTCGAATCTCGACCCGGTCGCCCCCGAAGCTTCGTGTCTTCATGATCTTCTGCTGCGGTGTCGTCACCGGCATGAAGATCGTGCCTTGCACTCCGAAATGGCGGCAGGCAAACGCCACGCCCTGCGCGTGATTGCCAGCACTCGCGCAGACGAATTGGCGCTGGTCCGGCGCCGCCTCCAACCGCTTGCGCATCGCCGTGAACGCGCCGCGGATCTTGTAGCTGCGCACCGGGCTCAGATCCTCGCGCTTGAGCCAGATATCCGCGCCGAAACGGTCGGACAGATAGTCGTTGCGTGCAAGCGGCGTCGGCGGAAAGACCCCACGCATCGCCTCGGTCGCCGCCTGGGCCGCGCTCACGAAATCAGCCATGGACCGGCCCTTGTGCCAGCCGTGCGCGCACGGACTCGGGCATGGGGGCGGACCGGCGGGTTGCGGGGTCGAAAAACACCTCGACCACATCGCATGTGGCGTGTTCCGCGCCTGTATCCGCATGGCACATCCTAAGATGGAAGGCGCAGCTTTTCGTCCCGATCCGCGCCACCGCGCCGTCGATCACGATCAGATCGCCCGCTGTCAGCTCGCGCAGGAAGCGCGTTTTCGCCTCGGCTGTGACAGTATGCACCCCGTGCTCCGCCTGCATGGCCGAATAGGCCAGCCCCAGCCGCGTCCACATGTGATAACAGGCATCGTCGAATAACGGCGCGTAATGGCGCACATTCATGTGCCCGAAATGGTCGTGGTGCCACGGATGCACCACCCCGCGAAACAGCTCCAACCTGTCAGCCATGCGCACCCCCTATGCTGTCGGCCAGTTTGCAACCGCTGCTGGGCCAAGGCAAGCGCGGCGGTCCCGGCACATCACACGACCACCCGCCAGATCAACGCAGCCGCGACGACGAAGGGCAGCGTGCGCCCAACGATGTAAATCCGCATCGACCACCAGCGGCTGCGCGCGCCCAGTGCATCGCTGATCTGCGGGCGCGGTACCAGCCAGCAGAACAGCCCCGCCCCGATAACGCTTGAGGCGATGACCGTATTGGTGCCACCGACCCGGTCGACATAGTCGAGCACCGGCTCGCCCGCGATGGTCAGGGCGATGGGCGAGAAACTCAGCGCCGAGGGCAGCCCAAGCAGCACCATCAGCATCCCCACGCCCACCACCGCGCGCCGGTGGCTCATCCCGAACTCTTCCGAAATCGCCGCGATGATCACCTTCAGCCCGGCAAGGCAGGGCGAAAAGGCCGCTGCAAAGAACAGCCCGAAGAACAGTATCGCCAGCCATGCCCCGCTCGGCATCTCCTCGAAGACACGCGGCAGGGTGTCGAAGGCAAGCTGGCTGCCCGTGCCGGGGTCGAACCCGTAGGTGAAGACGAAGGGAAAGATCATCGCACCCGCCAGCAGCGCAACCCCGGTCTCGAACCCGGCAACGGTCAGCGAGGCACGCGGCACATGCGTTTTCGCCGGGATGAAGCTGCCATAGGTGATCAGGTAGCCCTGTCCGATGGCCAGCGTGAAGAACGCCTGTCCCAGCGCCGCGAACCACAGCCCCGGCTCGGCCAGCCGTGCCATGTCGGGCTCGAACATGAAGGCGCGCGCCTCGGCCCAGCCCTGCATTGTCATCCCGATCCCGGCGACCGTCAGGATCATCAGCAGGAGAAGCGGCATCATCACATTGGCGTAGCGCTCGATCGCACCGACACCCTTGATCAGCAGCGCCGTCGCCGCGACCGTGACGGCCAGGAAGAACCACACCGAGTTGTACCCCGAGGTGAAATCGTCGAAGGGCTGCACCGAAAATCGCAGCGCCGAAATCGCGTAGCCCAGCGTCCAGCCCGTGATGACCAGATAGTAGCTGGTGATCATCACCGTCAGCAGCACCACCAGCCACCCGTATGCCTGCCCCGCGCGGCCGATGCGGGCGAAGGTGCGCACGACATTGCCCTTTTGCAGCCGCCCTGCGCTGACCTCGAGCAGCATCAGCGGCAGCGCCACGACGACCACGCAGATCAGATAGGCGAGGATGAAGGCCCCGCCGCCATTCTCGCCGACCATATAGGGAAAGCGCCAGATATTGCCGAGCCCGACCGCCGCCGCCGCCATCGAGAAGATGAAAGCGGGCTCGGACGACCATTGGGCCCGGCTCTGCTGGCTGTCATATTCCTCGGCGCTCACATGTCCCTCCGTCGCTGGCGCGGCTACCTAACAGCTTTGCGCCCGCCTGCAACTGCCCGCTTGTCGCCCGCGCGCAAAGCCAATAGACCCCCGCGCAACCGCCGCGCTGATGGAGACCCCATGACCCGTTTCAACCCCAAGAAAGTCGTGCTGGCCTATTCCGGCGGGCTCGACACCTCGATCATCCTCAAATGGCTGGCGGCCGAGTATGGCTGCGAAGTCGTCACCTTCACCGCCGATCTGGGCCAGGGAGAGGAACTGGAGCCCGCTCGCGAGAAGGCGCTGATGCTGGGCGTCAAGGCGGAGAATATCCATATCGAGGATCTGCGCGAGGAATTCGTGCGCGATTTCGCCTTTCCGATGTTCCGCGCCAATGCCGTCTATGAGGGGCTCTATCTGCTGGGCACCTCCATCGCGCGCCCGCTGATCTCCAAGCGGCTGGTCGAGATCGCCGAGGCCACGGGCGCCGATGCGGTGGCCCATGGCGCGACCGGCAAGGGCAATGACCAGGGCCGCTTTGAGCTCTCGGCATATGCGCTCAACCCCGACATCAAGGTGATCGCCCCCTGGCGCGAATGGGACCTGACCTCGCGCACGAAACTCCTCGAATTCGCCGAAGCGCATCAGATCCCCATCGCCAAGGACAAGCGCGGCGAAGCGCCGTTCTCGGTCGATGCCAATCTGCTGCACACCTCGTCCGAGGGCAAGGTCCTGGAAGACCCCTCCGAGGAAGCACCCGACTACGTCTATCAGCGCACGGTCGCCCCGGAAGATGCCCCCGAGATCCCCGAGCTTATCGAGATCACCTTCGAGCGCGGCGACCCGGTGGCGATCAATGGCGAGGCGCTCTCGCCCGCCGCAATCCTGACGGCGCTTAATGACTACGGCCGCCGCCATGGCATCGGACGGCTGGATTTCGTCGAGAACCGCTTCGTCGGCATGAAATCGCGCGGCATATACGAGACTCCGGGCGGCCCCATCCTGCTCGAGGCGCATCGCGGTATCGAACAGATCACGCTGGACTCGGGCGCGGGCCATCTGAAAGACAGCCTGATGCCGCGCTACGCGGAACTCATCTATAACGGCTTCTGGTTCTCGCCCGAGCGCGAGATGCTGCAGGCCGCCATCGACCACAGCCAGAGCCACGTCACCGGCACGGTGCGGCTGAAACTCTACAAGGGGTCGGCCCGCACCGTGGGGCGCTGGTCCGACCAGAGCCTCTATTCCGAAGCCCATGTCACCTTCGAGGACGATGCCGGCGCCTATGACCAGACCGACGCCGCGGGCTTCATCCAGCTCAACGCGCTGCGCCTGAAACTTCTGGCCGCACGGAATCGTCGGTTGAAATCCTGATCGCAAGGCATTTTCTTGCCCCAAATACTCCCGCCGGAGGCGCACGCCACGCCCCGGCACCCGGCCCGAGGAGATGCCCATGCCCAAGCCCGTCATCCTGTGCATCCTCGATGGCTGGGGGCTGAGCGACACCCGCGACGGCAACGCTCCGGCCCTGGCCGACACCCCGCATTTCGACCGGGTGATGCGCGACTGTCCGAATGCCACACTGCTCACCCATGGTCCCGATGCCGGGCTGCCCTCGGGGCAGATGGGCAATTCCGAGGTCGGGCACACCAATATCGGCGCGGGCCGTGTGGTCGCGATGGATCTCGGCCAGATCGACCTCGCCATCGAGGATGGCAGCTTCGACACGCGCCCGGCGCTGGCGGCCTTCATCGACACGCTGCAACAGACCGGCGGCGACGCGCATCTCTTCGGGGTGGTTTCGGATGGCGGGGTGCATGGCCATATCGATCATCTGCGACATGCGGTGGGGCTGCTGAGCGCGGCGGGCATCAAGGTCTTCATCCATGCCATCACTGACGGGCGCGACGTTGCCCCGCGCTGCGCGGACGGATTCATTGCGGCGCTGCAGGCCGACCTGCCCCGGGACGCGCGCATCGCCACGGTGATCGGGCGCTACTGGGCGATGGACCGCGACAATCGCTGGGACCGGGTCGAGCGCGCCTATCGCGCCATCGTCGAGGGGCGCGGCGAGGCCGCGGCCAGCGCCGCGGATGCGGTGCAGCAGGCCTATGCCCGCGACGAGAGCGATGAGTTCATCACACCCACCATCATTGACGGCTATTCCGGCACGCGCCCCGGCGATGGAGTCTTCTGCCTGAATTTTCGCGCCGATCGCGCGCGGCAGATCATGGCAGCGCTGGGTGCGGCAAGCTTCACCGGCTTCGAGCGCGCCCCCCCGCCCGCATGGGCCGCGCTGCTGGGCATGGCCGAGTATTCCGAGGCACACAACGCCTTCATGACCACGGTGTTTCCCAAGCGCGAGATCGTGAACACGCTCGGCGCATGGGTCGCGTCGCATGGTCTGCGCCAGTTCCGCCTTGCCGAGACCGAGAAATACCCGCATGTGACCTTTTTCCTAAATGGCGGGGCCGAGAATGCCGAGCCGGGCGAGGACCGCCACATGGCCCCCAGCCCGAAGGTGGCGACCTATGACCTGCAACCAGAGATGGCCGCCCCCGAAGTCGGCGCAGCACTGGTGCAGGCCATTGAGCAGGGCTATGACCTGATCGTGGTGAATTTCGCCAATCCCGACATGGTCGGCCATACTGGCGACCTTGACGCCGCCATCCGCGCCTGCGAGGCCGTGGACGCCGCGCTCGGCCCGGCGCTCGAGGCGCTTGAGGCTACAGGCGGGGAGATGCTGCTGACCGCCGATCACGGCAATTGCGAGGTAATGATCGACCCCGAGAGCGGCGGGCCGCATACGGCGCACACGCTCAACCCCGTGCCGGTGGTGCTGATCGGCGGCTCCGAGGGCGCGCGGCTGCGCGACGGTCGGCTGGCCGATATCGCGCCGACCGTGCTGGCGCTGATGGGCCTTGCGGCCCCGCCCGAAATGTCGGGCGAAAGCCTGATCGAAACATGATCCGCGCCGCCGCCACGTTTTTGTGTCTGACGCTGGCAGGCGGACCGATCCTCGCCGACCCTGCGCAGCGCGCCCTCGACGCCGCGCGCGCGATCGAGGCTGCGACCACAGCGATGCAGGAGGCTGGCAGCGGACGGGCGCAGATCGCCGCGCTGGGCGAGACCATCCAGGCCTATGAGGACGGCCTCGTCGCCCTGCGCGAGGGGCTGCGCACCGCACAACTCGAGGAGCGCGCGCAGACGCAGCGCTTCCGCGCCGCCTCGGAACGGCTGACGCGCCTGCTCGGTGTGCTGATGGCCACGGAACGCACCGACCCCGCCCTTGCCATGCTGCACCCCGAAGGCGCGCTTGCGACCGCGCGCGCAGGAATGCTGCTGGGTGAAATCTCGCCTGCCCTGGCGCGCGAGGCGGCCACGCTGCGCGAGGAACTGGAGGAGTTGCGCGCCCTGCGCCGGGCGCGGCAATATGGCACGCTGGCGCTCGAACAGGGGCTCGAGGCCGCTCAGACCGCGCGCACCCGCCTTGCGCAGGCCATCGCCGATCGCGGCCCGCTGCCGCAGCGGCTGGGCGACAGCGAGGATTATCTTGCCGCACTGGCCCGCGACAGCGAGACACTGCAGGACTTTGCCGCCGATCTGGCCGGGCGCAGCGCCCATGCCGAAGGCAGCCCGGCGCTGTCGTTCCTTGCCGCGCGCGGAACGCTGGCCCTGCCGGTCCGTGCGACACTGTTGCACGGATTTGGCGCCAGCGATGCAGCGGGTGTTACCCGCGACGGGCTTGTTCTGGCCACCGCCCCCGAGGCGCTGGTCACGGCGCCGTGGTCGGCGACAGTTCGCTATGCGGGGCCGCTTTCGGGCCATGGGCAGGTCGTTATCGTCGAGCCTGCCGAAGCGTATCTGATGGTGTTGTCAGGGCTTGATGAGGTGTTGGTGCGCACTGGCGAGATTCTCCCCGAGGGCACACCCCTGGGAACCATGCCGCCCGCCCCGCCCGGACAGGCCAACTCTGGCAGCCGCTCGCAAACACTCTATTTTGAAATCCGGCATGAGGGGAAGCCCATTGACCCAGAGCCCTGGTTCGCTTTCAGTGTAGCGGGCGAGCATGACGGGATCGGCAACGCAGGACGCGCGCAGGCGCGAGAGTAGGACGGGATGATGAAGAAGTTCGTGATGGCAGGTCTGGCGGGCATTCTGGGCGGGGCGCTGATCGCCACGCAGGTCGCAGGCCCCCTGCTGGCGCAGGAACGTGTCCGCTCCAGCTCGGTCTACGAGCAACTCGACCTGTTCGGCGACGTGTTCGAGCGCATTCGCAACCAGTATGTCGACGAGCCCGACACCGCGAAGCTGATCGAGGCGGCGATCAACGGGATGCTGATGTCGCTCGACCCGCATTCGGGCTACATGCCGCCCGACGATTTCGACGATATGCGCCCCCAGACCCGCGGCTCTTTCGGGGGCCTTGGCATCGAGGTGACGCAGGAGGAAGGCTTCATCAAGGTCGTGACGCCGATGGACGGCACCCCCGCCGACAAGGCTGGCGTCGAGCCGGGTGACCTGATCACCCATGTCGATGGCGAGTCGGTGATGGGGCTGACGCTTTCGCAGGCCGTGGACATGATGCGCGGCCCGGTGGGGTCCGAGATCATCATCACCGTGGTGCGTGAGGGCGAATCCGAACCCTTCGACCTGTCGATCATCCGCGACACGATCCGGCTGCAGGCAGTGCGCGTCCGCACCGAGGGCGACAATGTCATCCTGCGTGTCACCACGTTCAACGAACAGACCTTCCCCAACCTGCGCGACGGTCTGCAAGAGGCCATCGACGAGCTTGGCGGGATCGACAATCTGGGCGGCGTCGTTCTGGACATGCGCAACAATCCGGGCGGGCTGCTGACCCAGGCGATCCGCGTTTCTGACGCTTTCCTCGAGCAAGGCGAGATCGTCTCGACTCGCGGGCGCGAAGAGGGCGCGGGTGAGCGCTTCAACGCCCAGGCGGGCGACATGATCGAGGGCCGCCCGCTGGTGGTGCTGATCAATGGTGGCTCGGCCTCGGCCTCGGAGATCGTCGCGGGCGCGCTGCAGGATCACCGCCGCGCGATCGTCGTGGGCACACGCAGCTTCGGCAAGGGGTCGGTGCAGACAGTGATGCCGCTGCGTGGTGACGGCGCGATCCGGCTGACGACCTCGCTCTATTACACGCCCTCGGGCCGGTCGATTCAGGCACTGGGCGTCTCGCCGGACATTGTGGTCGAACAGCCGCGCCGCCAGCCGATCTCGGAAGACGAGGCCGAGAATGATCTTCCGCCGCGCTCGGAAGCCGACCTGCGCGGGCGGCTGGACAATCGCGACATGACCGACGACGAGCGTCGGCAGATGGAAGAAGAGCGCGAGCGCGCCGAAACGGCGGCACAGCTGCGTCAAGAGGACTACCAGCTTGCCTATGCGCTTGACATCCTGCGCGGGCTGACGGCGCTGAACGGGCGGCAATGACGCCCGAGGCTGTCGCGGCCCTTCCGTATCGGCCCTGTGTCGGGGTCATGCTGATCAATCCCGGCGGGCTGATCTTCGCCGCGCGCCGCCTTGATACAGACCTGCCCGCCTGGCAGATGCCGCAGGGCGGGATCGACCCGGGCGAGGAACCGGAAACGGCGGGCCTGCGCGAGTTGCACGAAGAAACCAGCATCCCGCCCGAGGCGGTCACGATGCTGGCCGAGACGCGCGACTGGCTGCGCTATGACATCACTCCCCAAATGGTCCCGACCATCTGGGGAGGGAAGTTTCGCGGCCAGCGCCAGCGCTGGTACCTGATGCGTTTTGACGGGCAGGACACGCAGATCGACCTCGAAACGGCCCACCCGGAATTCAGCGCGTGGCGCTGGATGGCGGCGGATGATCTGCTTGACAGCATCGTGCCATTCAAGCGCGCGACCTATGCGCGGGTAATCGACGAATTCCGCAACTGGCTGGCCTGACGCGCGTCTCGACCCCCTGACCTGCGTCGTCCCGACCTTGCGGCGTGGGCCGAGCGCGTTGAGTGCCGTAGGTCGGCTTGCGACCTGCGGAGGGGATGGCTTCCCCTCTGGACATGCTCACTTCGTCCGACATGGGAAACCGCGAAGCCGGCAGCGGAGGCCGGCCCGTCCATGCATGGCGCCGATCCTTCAGAGCGTGTGTCAGCCGGGCGCGCGGCCTCTCGTTGTGTTCGGATTTCTGATTCCATCCCTACAGGCATTCCGGCGACCCGCCACGATGCGGCGAAATGGCCGCGCAGACTGCTGTGTCGCTCACGCCGTCAGCGCGGGTCTTCCGGAAAAGCCGGACACCGCGTCCGCGCAATTCCGCCGGAATGCGCAGACATGTCGAGAGTTTGCATGGTGCGCATCGGTGGGGTCTTGCGCGCTTCGGCATGCACCGGGGGCAGGCGGCTCGGCCTCTCTGTAACACAAGGGTTTTTGCAGGAGCCTCTTGCGCAGCCATGCAGACGATAACCGCCGCGCCCTCGACACGCCGCAGTCGATCTGCGACGCGCTTGTCCGAAGATGGCAGCCCGCAACAGTGATACCCCTCCGGGTTCCGCCTCCGCAATGCACAGTCTCTCTGTCAGGCCGTAGCACACGGCACGTCCTGAAGGGCAGGAAGGGTGTGCAGCCCGACCTGGTTGCGCCCGGCCCGCTTGGCCTTGCGCAGCGCCAGATCCGCGCAGTCGATCAGCGTGCGTGCCTGCTGCGCCACCGGCCCCGTATCGTTCCCCGCAATCGTCGCCACGCCTACCGACACGGTCAGTCGCAGCAGTGCCTGCCCCGACTGGAGCGCATAGGGCGCCTCGGCGATGACCGCGCAGAGCCGTGCGGCGACGCGCTCCGCCTCTTCCAGTCCTGTCTCAGGCAGGATCAGCAAAAACTCTTCGCCGCCATAGCGCGCCTGAACATCACCTGCGCGCAATACCGCGCGCATCCGGCGCGTCGCCTCGATCAACACCTCGTCCCCCGCGCTGTGACCCAGGTCGTCATTGACGCGCTTGAAATGGTCGAGATCCACTAGCAGAACCGAGACTGGGCTGGCCGGGTCGCACTGCCGCGCCGCCAGCAATTCGGTCAGTCGCGCAAGGGCGTGGCGGCGGTTGAAAAGCCCTGTAAGCGGATCGCGTGCGGCGAGGCCAAGCTCCTCGCCGACCGCCTTGCGCAGCGCGTCAGCGCGGCTTTTCGACGCCGCGACCATATTCAGCCGCAGCGCTGCCTCTTCGGCGTCGAGCGGCAGGCGCAGCACATCGGCGGCACCGAGGTCGAGCGCCATGGCACCCAGCGCCGCCATTCCGGCAGGCAGCACCACGACGACGGGGATCCGCCGCGTAACGGGGCGCGAGCCCAGTTCGCTGACCACGTCAAGGCCGTGCTGCAAGGCGACCTCCGGGGCCAGCAGGAACAGATCGGGCAAGCGAGAGTCTGGCTGCAAGCTGAGCACCTCGGGCAACGTCATCGTGATATCGTGCACGGGCCGACTGCTGGCGAGGGCCGACTCGTCAGGGCCATCGGCGGGCGCCGTGTGGCAGATAAGCGCCACCTGCGGCTTGGCAGGAAAGGGGGCGGGTGCCTCGGACATACCGGTACAAAGCGCGGGGGCGGCCTGATCGCGCAGTTCCTTCTGGATCGCGTCGCGGCGCAGCAGCCCGCGCACCCGGCTCATCAACATCGCCTCGTCCAGCGGCTTGGTCAGCACGTCATCGGCGCCGGCGCGCAGCGCCTGCAACCGCGTCTCGCGTGACGTGTCGGCCGTAACGAGGATCACCGGAATGTCGCTAGTGCGCGGCTCGGCGCGCAACTGGCGCAGCAGCGCTATACCGGACATGTCCGGCAACCCGTTATCGAGCAGGATCAGGTCCGGCAGATGCGCCTGTGCGAGCGCCAGCGCGGATTGCGCATCAGAGGCCAGGATCGCATTGTAACAGGCGGACGCCAGCTTGGCACGCAACACCATGCGGCTGAGGGACAGGTCATCCACCACCAGTATCTGTCCGGACATGCCTGTCATCCCATTATGGTAAACCGATGCTGAACAAGATAGGCCCGAGTAGTTAAGAAACCCTTTCCAGAACCGCGGGGCCGACAGCGATGGACACACAGACCGCCGAAGCGATCGCCGCGCAGGGGCTGGTCTGGCTTTGCGCGCAAGAAGAGTTGCTGCCAGTCTTCCTTACCGCCAGCGGCACCGACGCGGACGGGCTGCGCGCCGCGCTGGCCGACACTGACCCCGCGGTGCTGGCCGCGGCGCTGGATTTCATCATGATGCGCGATGCCACCGTGCTCGACTGCGCGCACGCCCTCGACCTTGCGCCCGAACGGCTGGCGATGGCGCATGCCGTGATGGCCGGGCAGGCCGGAATGCACTGGACCTGAGCCACGGCCCTTGACTTCCCGCGTCCCAGCCTGTGTATCGCGCCCGGTATCATCAGCCAAAGGGACCCGACATGCACGCCTATCGTACCCATAGCTGCGCCGAGTTGCGGTCCTCGGATGTGGGCGCGACCGTGCGCCTGTCGGGCTGGGTGCACCGCATCCGCGACCATGGCGGCGTGCTGTTCATCGACCTGCGCGACCATTACGGCGTGACGCAGGTGCTGGCCGACAGCGACTCGGCCGCCTTTGCCGCCATCGAGAAGCTGCGCGCCGAGACCTGCATCCGCATCGAGGGCGGCGTGAAGGCACGCGATGCCGCGCTTGTGAACCCACGCCTGCCCACGGGCGAGATCGAGGTCTATGTGCGCGCGATGGACGTGCTCGGCGGGGCCGACGACCTGCCGCTGCCGGTCTTCGGCGAGCCCGATTACCCCGAGGAAACCCGCCTCGCCTACCGCTTCCTCGATCTGCGGCGCGAGGGGCTGCACGCCAACATGATGCTGCGCTCGAACGTCGTGCGGTCGATGCGCGAGCGGATGTGGGCCACGGGCTTCACCGAGTTCCAGACGCCGATCATCACGGCGTCCAGCCCCGAGGGGGCGCGCGACTTCCTCGTGCCATCGCGGCTGCATCCGGGCAAGTTCTATGCGCTGCCGCAGGCGCCGCAGCAGTTCAAGCAGCTGATCATGGTGTCGGGGTTCGACAAGTATTTCCAGATCGCGCCGTGTTTCCGCGACGAGGACCCGCGCGCCGACCGCTCGCCCACGGATTTCTACCAGTTGGATGTCGAAATGAGCTTTGTCGAACAGCAGGACGTGTTCGACGCCGTCGCCCCGGTGATTGCGGGCGTGTTCGAGGAGTTCGGCGGCGGGCGCAAGGTGGACGCGCCCGAAAGCTGGCCGCAGATCCCCTTTGCCGAGGCATTGCGGAAATACGGCACGGACAAGCCGGACCTGCGCAATCCGATCGAGATGCAGGTGGTGTCCGAGCATTTCCGCGGCTCGGGCTTTGCGATCTTTGCAAAACTGCTGGAGAACGAGGGCACCGAGATCCGCGCCATTCCTGCGCCCGGGGGCGGGTCGCGCAAGTTCTGCGACCGGATGAATGCCTTTGCGCAGGCGCAGGGGCTGCCGGGGATGGGGTATATCTTCTGGCGGAAGAAGACTGCGGATGCAGTGGCGCAAGAGCTTTCGATCACAGTGCAAGCAGCTCGTGCGAAAATTGAAAATGGCGAGATATCCCTCGAAGATATGGAAGCCGCAGGCCCCCTCGCCAAGAATATCGGCCCCGAACGCACAGAGGCGATCCGTCAGCAACTCGGCCTCGGCGAGGGCGACGCGGCCTTCTTCCTCGGCGGCAAGCCCGCGCAGTTCGAAGGCGTCGCCGCGAAGGCGCGCGACGAGATCGGGCGGGAGTTGAAGCTGATCGACACGGATCGCTTTGCCTTTGCCTGGATCGTCGATTTCCCCATGTATGAGGCCGACCCCGAGACCGGCAAGGTCGACTTCTCGCACAACCCATTCTCCATGCCCCAAGGCGGGATGGACGCGCTGAAGGGCGACCCGCTGGCGGTGAAGGGCTATCAGTATGACCTGGCCTGCAATGGCTATGAGATCCTCTCGGGCGCGATCCGCAACCACACGCCCGAGATCATGTACCGCGCCTTCGAGATCGCGGGCTACCCGGCCTCCGAGGTCGACACGCGCTTCGGCGGCATGGTCAGGGCGTTCCGCTATGGCGCGCCCCCGCATGGCGGCTGCGCGGCGGGCATCGACCGGATCGTGATGCTTTTGGCGGATGAGGCGAATATCCGGCAGGGGATCATGTTCCCCATGACCCAGCGCGCCGAGGACCTGCTGCTCGGCGCACCCTCGGCGCCCACAAACGAACAACTCCGCGACCTGCGCCTGCGGGTGCTGCCGAAAGAATAGCGCGTCTCGGGGAGTGGCGCGCGGGCAGCGGGACAAGTACCTTTTTGCCCTGCGGATGGGGACCGAGCTTCGCTGCAAGCGCTTCTCCAGAGGCGTGCCAGCGAAGAGGGGCAAGTGACGCTCCTGCGCGATGCCCAGGCGGTAGGCACCCGCGAGACCAGCGGCATTCGGATGCGCAAGCCGCACCCTATCCGACCGCGATCACGGCGCACGGGCTGATCCGGTCTTTACTGGTGGCC
>PXES01000375.1 GCA_003564655.1 Paracoccaceae bacterium | reverse complement strand
TCGTGTGCGTAAGGTGTGCACTGCGGGTCCGTTCCGAATGCTGACGGAGCCGAGGAGATCGCTGAATGCCCAACAACGCAGCCACCGAGGCAGCGCCTTTATCTATTGCGCCGATGATGGACTGGACCGACCGGCATTGCCGGTTTTTCCACCGCCAGATAACCCGCCACGCGACGCTCTATACCGAAATGGTCACTGCGCCCGCGTTGGTACGCGGCGGGGCGCTGCATCTGCTGGCGCATGATCCGATTGAACATCCGCTGGTGCTGCAACTTGGTGGCGCAGAACCCGATGAGCTTGCGCAGGCCGCGGCGCTGGGATGGGAGGCCGGATACCCAGAGATCAACCTCAATTGCGGCTGCCCGTCGGACCGGGTGCAGTCGGGGTGCTTTGGCGCGGCGCTCATGGAACGGCCCGCGCATGTCGCGGCGATCTGCCGAGCTATGATCGCAGCGAGCCCCGCGCGCGTCACGGTCAAGTGCCGCATCGGCGTCGACCATCAGGACCCCGCGCAAGCGCTGCCCGCCTTCCTCGAGGCAGTGGCCGGGGCCGGGGTGCGCCATGTGATCATCCATGCCCGCAAGGCCTGGCTCTCCGGGCTCTCGCCGCGCGAGAACCGCGAGATCCCGCCGCTCGATCATGACATTGTGCTGGCGATGAAGGCGCGCTTTCCGGAACTCGCGATCACGATCAATGGCGGCATTACCACGCTTGCACAGGCGCGGGCCTTCCTCGACGCGGGGCTGGACGGGGTGACGATCGGGCGCGCCGCCTATCAGCGCCCCGGCGATGTGCTGCTGCCCGCCGATGCGCAGATTTTCGGTGCGCCGGGCGGGCGCAGTGCGGCGCAGGTGCTTGACGCGATGCGGCCCTATATCGCGCGTGAACTCGCACAGGGCACGCGGCTTTCGGCGATCACCCGGCACATGCTGGGCCTCTTCGCGGGGCGACCAGGCGCGCAGCACTGGCGGCGCATCCTGTCCGAGCGCGCGCACCGGCCCGGCGCGGGGCTCGAGGTGATCGACGCCGCGTCAGAGGCCGTCTTCAGCCGTACCGACCCGCAGCGCGCCGCGGTCTGAGCCGGGCAGGGGGAACACTGGCGTCGCCGGTGGCAGGCAAAGCTGCGCCTCGTGCAAGAGCGCGGTCAGCACGGCGACATGGCGCGCGGCGCGCCACCCGGCATCGTGGCGGGTGCGCGCACGCTCCAGCGCCTGCTCCATCTCGACCAGGGCGCGCAGTTCTGAACCGGTCGCGCTGACGGCCGGGGCGATCGGGCGGCCAAGCAGCCGCGGCAGCATCGCAGCGCGGTCATACTCCGCCAGCCCGTAGCGCGCCGATACAACCAAAAGGCGAGGCCGCGTCGCTGTTTCGAGATCATGTGGCAGAGCGCTCATATCAATCCTCCGGTTCTGTGTCCGCCGGATCATCGCATTGGATTGTTGGGTGTTGCGCAACAATAACAGGGGTAGCGTGCGCTGGTTTGAAGAGGTCTTAGGGTTTGACGCGCATTCTTGGCCGATGCAAGAAACAGTTAACCTTCCGCTAACCAATACAATTTTAGGTTGCGGAATCGAAAGGGAGCATGGCGACAGAATGTCTGCTCGAAATGCGATGCCGGATGGTCGCGACTGCGTTCCGGCTGACAGACTTCCGGGATGGGTGCCCGAGGCCGTTCGCCTGTATCTGTCGCACACGGCGCATGGCCGGTCGCTGCGCGCGCTGGCGCGGGACCATGGCTGCCACGCCTCGACCGTCCTGCGCCAGGTGCGCCGGTTCGAAAACCGCCGCGACGACCCGCTGGTCGATGACGCGCTGCGCAAGCTCGACCGCGTGTTGCGATCCCCGCCACAGGCGGATGGCGCGCGGGCCGCGTCGCCCCTGCGCGAGCCGCACGCCCCCGCCGATGTCGTGCGTGCGGGGCGCGACTGTCTGGCCCATCTGGCGCAGGACAACACGCTGCTGATCGTCGCGCCCGACATGCCCAAGGCAGTGATCACCCGCGAGGATGGCAGCGGCGTGCCGCAACGCGTGGCAATCGTGGATCGCTGCGTGGCCGAGGCGATGGCGCTCAAGGACTGGATCACCTGCCGCAGCCAGGGCCGGGTGCTGAGCTATGTCATCTCCCCCGCCGGACGCGCCGAGTTGCGCGGCGCCGACGCGGCCCTCGTCACCATCCTGCCCGAGGAGCCGGGAGCCGAGGGTGAGGGGCGGCGCATCCGCTACGGCGCGGCAGAAAGTCCGGTCAGCGTGCTGGCCCGCCGCCGTGACAAGTCGGGCGCGCCCTTCCTGACCAACGATCTGGTGCAGGCGGCAGCGCGTCTGCGCGAGGATTTCGTCATGGCGCAGCTCGATGCGCTTGCGATCTGCCCCGCGCAGGAGGTGCTCGCCGCGCTCGAGGCCCGCGCAGTGCCCGGCCCCAACATCGCATCCCCCGGCACACGCGCGGCGCGCCAGCGTATCCGCGCGGTGCTGCAGGATCTGGGTCCGGGGCTGGGCGACATGGTGTTGCGCTGCTGCTGCTGGCTGGAAGGGGTCGAGTCGGCGGAAACTGCGCTGGGCTGGTCGGCGCGGTCGGGCAAGATCGTGCTGCGCATCGGCCTGCAGCGTCTGTCGCGCCACTATCGCGGGCTGGACGAGGCCGATCTGATGATCGGCTAGCTTGCCTCGTCAAGCGCGGTATCAAGCGCCTCCTGCGCCTTGACCCACAGCGCCTCGGCCCGGTCGAGCGCCTCCATCACCTCGGCGTATTTCGCCTGCCAGACCTGCAATTCATGCGCGCGGGCGTCGTCATACAGGGCCGTGTCGGCGAGTTTCGCCGCCAGCTTGTCGCGCATCTGCTCGAGCTTCTCGACCCGGGTTTCGGACTTGCGCAGCTCCGAGCGCAGCGCAGACACCTCGTCGCGGCTGGCCTTGCGGGCCACCTTGCGCGGGGTCTCGCGCGGGGTGGGGGCATTCTGACGCGCTTCGGGCGCCAGCAGCATGGCGCGGTAGCTTTCCAGATCGCCCTCGTACGGCGTCACACGCCCGCCCGCGACCAGCCACAGCCGGTCGGCGACCAGCGACAGCAGGTGCATGTCGTGACTGACCAGCACCACGGCGCCGGAATAGGCGCTCAGCGCCTCGACCAGCGCCTCACGGCTTTCCATGTCGAGATGGTTCGTCGGCTCGTCGAGGATCAGCAGATGCGGCGCGTCGAGCGTCGCCAGCAGCAGCGACAGCCGCGCCTTCTGCCCGCCCGACAGGCGGCGCACCTCGGTCTCGGCCTGCGCGGCCAGCAGCCCGAAGCCGGCAAGCTGCGCGCGCAGTTTCGGCGGTGCGGTCTCGGGGCGGGCGCGTTGCAGATGTTGCAGGGGCGTCTCGTCCAGTTCCAGCTCGTCCACCTGATGCTGCGCGAAATAGCCCCCCCGCAGCTTGGCCGCGCGCGTCACCGTGCCAGTCCCTGCCAGCTTCTCGGCCAGCAGTTTCGAGAGGGTGGACTTGCCTTCACCATTGCGGCCCAGCAGCGCGATGCGGTCGTCCTGGTCGACGCGCAGGTCCAGCCCGCGCAGCACTGGCGGGCCGCCATAGCCAACCGCCGCCTCTTCCAGCCGCAGGATGGGGGGTGAGAGTTCCTCGGGCGCGGGGAAGGTGAAGACGTGGCGCGCGGCCTCGGCGGGCGGGGTGATGGGTTGCAGCTTCTCCAGCATCTTCAGCCGCGACTGCGCCTGTTTCGCCTTGGACGCCTTGGCGCGGAAACGGTCGACGAATTTCTGCATATGCGCCCGCTGGGGGGCGACCTTGGCGGCCTCGGCGGCCAGCACGGCGCGCTGTTCGGCGCGGATGCGCGCGAAGCTGTCATAACCACCCGTGAAGAGCGCGAGCTTGTGGTCCTCGAGATGCAGGATATGGTCCACTGCGCGGTTCAAGAGGCCCCGGTCATGGCTGATGATGATGACCGTGTGCGGATAGCGCGCGAGGTAGCTTTCCAGCCACAGCGCGCCCTCGAGGTCGAGAT
Source organism: Paracoccaceae bacterium (assembly GCA_003564655.1). Classification (GTDB taxonomy): domain Bacteria; phylum Pseudomonadota; class Alphaproteobacteria; order Rhodobacterales; family Rhodobacteraceae; genus Roseinatronobacter. The sequence goes on along the minus strand of PXES01000375.1, from coordinate 14,494 downwards.
AGTTCGTCGGCTCGTCCAGGAGCAGCAGGTCGGGCTGCGCGAACAGCACGCCCGCCAGCGCCACCCGCATGCGCCAGCCGCCCGAGAAGTCGGAACAGGGGCGAGCCTGCGCGTCGGCGTCGAACCCCAGCCCCTTGAGGATCGCACTGGCGCGGCCCTCAGCGGACCAGGCGTCGATATCCGTCAGCCGCGTCTGGATGGCGGCGATGCGGTCGGGGTCGATTGCGGTCTCGGCCTCGGCCATCAGGCCCGCGCGCTCGGTGTCGGCGGCGAGCACCGTGTCGAGAAGCGATGTCGCAGATGACGGCACCTCTTGCGCGACGCCGCCGATGCGGGCGCGCGCGGGCAGGGTGATGCTGCCCCCCTCGAGCGCAAGCTCGCCGCGAATCAGCCGGAAGAGCGTGGTCTTGCCCGTGCCATTGCGCCCCACCAGCCCGACCTTGTGCCCCGACGGAATGCGCGCCGAGGCGCCCGAGAAGAGGGCGCGCCCCTCGATGGAGTAGGAGATGTCGGCGATCGTGAGCATGGGTGACAGGTGCCTGCTCGCACCGGCAAGGTCAAGCGCTGGCGGGCAGAAGAGAAGCGCCCATTCAGGGCCCGCCCACCCACCCAAATGCCCTTCATGGGCGCTGCCAATGCGCAGGCGCATTGGCGGGCCGGGCCGCTGCGGCGGGGCCCGCTGTCAGATCGCGCGGCGCAGCCCCGCGAAACGGGCGCGCGCGCGCGGGTCCTTGTCGAACAGCGCCGCGAGTTGCTCGGTCATCGCGCCGGCAAGCTGTTCGACATCGGTGATCGTCACCGCGCGCTCGTAATAGCGTGTCACGTCATGGCCGATGCCGATGGCCAGCAACTCGACCTGCTTGCGCCGCTCGACCATGGCGATCACGTCGCGCAGATGCTTCTCGAGGTAGTTCGCCGGGTTCACCGACAGGGTCGAATCATCCACCGGCGCCCCGTCCGAGATGACCATCAGGATGCGCCGCGCCTCGGGGCGGGCGAGCATCCGGCGGTGCGCCCATTCCAGCGCCTCGCCGTCGATATTCTCTTTCAACAGCCCCTCTTTCATCATCAGCCCCAGATTGGGGCGCACCCGGCGCCAGGGGGCATCGGCGTGCTTGTAGATGATGTGGCGCAGATCATTGAGCCGCCCCGGCTGCGGGGTGCGCCCCTCGGCCAGCCAGCGTTCGCGCGATTGCCCGCCTTTCCAGGCCCGCGTCGTGAAGCCAAGGATCTCGACCTTGACGCTGCACCGCTCGAGCGTGCGCGCCAGCACATCGGCGCAGATCGCGGCAATGCTGATCGGTCGCCCGCGCATCGAGCCGGAATTGTCCAGAAGCAGCGTGACGATCGTGTCGCGGAACTCGGTATCGGTTTCCTGCTTGAAGGACAGCGGCGTGGTCGGGTTGGCCACCACCCGCGCCAGCCGCCCGGCATCGAGGATGCCTTCCTCGAGATCGAAATTCCAGGACCGGTTCTGCTGCGCCTGAAGGCGGCGCTGCAGCTTGTTGGCGAGCCGCGACACCGCACCCTTCAGCGGCTCGAGCTGCTGGTCGAGATAGGCGCGCAACCTCTCGAGCTCTGCCGGTTCGGCCAGATCCTCGGCACGCAACTCCTCGTCGAAGGCGGTCGCGAAAACCTTGTAGTCGGGGCTGGCCTCGGAATGCGGCGGGGGCGGGGGCGGCTCGAGCGGGGCCTCGCCCTCGGGCAGCTCGGTCGCATCCGCCATCTCGTCCTCGTCACTGTCATCGGGCGCGACATCGGCCTGCGCGCTGTCCGAGGCGGCGGAGTCCTCGGCGCTGTCGTCGTCGCTGGTGTCCTCTTCCTCGCCCGCGCTGTCGGGGTTTTCGGGGGCGTCGGGTTCCTCCTCGGCGGAATCGTCGTTGCCCTCGTCTTCCTCGCCGGTGTCGTCGGGATCCTCGCCCAACTGGTCGCCATAGCCCAGATCGGCGATCATCTGGCGCGCCAGCTTCGCGAATTCGGCCTGATCGGCCAGCGTGTCTTCCAGTGTCTCGAGCGTCTGGCCGCTGCGCTCCTCGATGAAGCTGCGCCACAGATCGAGGACATGGTCAGCCCCCTCGGGCAGGGCGCGTCCGGTGGCCAGCTGGCGGATCATGTAGCCCGCCGCCACGGGCAAGGGCGCATCCTGCCGGTCGCGGATCTGCGCATAGCCCTTGCGCGTCGCCTCATGCGCGATGCGCGCGTCGATATTGGTCGAGGTGCCGGGCATGTGCCGCGCGCCCACGGCCTCGCACCGGGCGTCTTCCATCGCCTGATACAGGTCGCGCGCCATCTGGCCCTGCGGCATGTAGCGCGCATGGGTGGGGGCGTCGTGGAACCGGTGGCGCAGCGCCAGCGCATCGGCGGTGCCGCGCGCCAGCATCACCTCGTCGCGGGTCATGCGGCGGGTGACCTGCGGCAGGCGCATGGTGTCGCCGCTCATCCCCGGTGGATCGACCGAGTAGGTCACGGTCAGATCGCGCGCATCGGCCATGCTGCGCGACGCCTCGGAGAGGGCTTTCTTGAACGGATCGGCGGGATTGTCGTTGCGGCTCATGCGTGGCGGCTCACCTGCGGGGTCTGGGCAAGGGAATAGCCCAGCGCGGCACGGAAAGAAAGCCGCGCACAGACCCTGTGCGGGCATCGGCGTTTCATTCGCCGCACCGTGGGCGCATTTCTCCCCCCGTAATTCACGCTCATCAGGAGACCAACCATGACCACCACCCCGAAAATCGCCGTGATCCTCGGCGCCACCCGCGACTCGCGCTTCGGCGACACGCCCGCGCAATGGATCCTCGATCGCGCCCGCGCCCGGGGCGGCTGGGAGGTCGAACTGCTCGACCTGCGCGATTTCGACCTGCCGCTGTTCAACGAGGCCGCCTCGAACGCGTGGATGCCCAGCGAAGACAGCAGCGCGCGCAAATGGCAGCAGGCGCTGGCCCGCTTTGACGGCTTCATCTTCGTGACGCCGGAATACAATCGGTCGATCCCCGGGGCGCTGAAGAACGCGCTCGATCAGGCCTATGTCGAGTGGAACCGCAAGGCGTTCGGCATCGTCAGCTACGGCTCGGTCGGGGGCACGCGCGCGGCAGAGCATCTGCGCACCATAGGGATAGAGCTGCAGATGGCCGCGACCCGGTCGGCCGTGCATATTGGCGGCGGTGATTTCTTCGCCGTGCATCCGCTGGGGGGCGACCCGAAGCCGCTGTCCGAGATCGAGGGCTCGATCGGCGGGTCCGCCGATGCGATGCTGGACGAGTTGGCGTGGTGGACGCGCGCCACGATGACCGCGCGCGCCGCCTGATCGGGATGTCCTTCGCCGGGGGCGGTGCCCCCGGCGAGACCCATGCGCCCGAAGCTGATTCAGATCCGCTCGACCGTGACCTTTGCGGCGTCAAAGGCGAGGTAGCCGCGCAGCTGCGCGGCAGCCTCGGTCGGCGCGGTCAGGGTGTAGCCCGCATTCAAGATCACGCCCTCGGGGCTCGAGACATGGAAATACTCGCCCTCGCCCCGGTCATCACAGACAAATTGACGGTCCGAGGGGTCGAGTACGGCGCTGGCGATATCCTCGCGCGGAAAATAGATCACGAACGGGTAGTCGCGGTGCAGCACTTCCAGCGCGCGGGTGCTTTCGCCGATCACGGCGCCATTGGCGCGAACGGACCAGGTGCCCGCTGCGGGGTAAATCTTCAATTGGCTCATCTTTCCTGTCCTCGGTTCATGCGCGCAGGGGGGTGGGCAGGCCCGGCCACGAGCCCTGCGCAGGCGCCTCGGGCGGCACTATTGCAGGAAACAGCGGCGAACGCAAAGCCCGCGCGTGTTGCTCAGAGCGGGGCGCAGGCTGTCTCGAGCCAGACAGCGGTCTGCGTATCGACCAGCGGGCGCAGCAGCGTCAGCACCCGCGCGTGATAGGCGTCAAGCCACGCCCGCTCGCCCGGCGAGAGCATTTCGCGCAGGATCAGGCGGCGGTCGATGGGGGCGAGGGTCAGCGTCTCGAATTCCAGCCAGTCGCGCGCATCGCCGCCCTCGGGCGGCTCGCCCGCGCGCACGACCACCAGGTTCTCGATGCGGATGCCGAAGCGCCCCTCGCGATAATAGCCGGGCTCGTTCGACAGGATCATCCCGTCGGCCAGCACCTCGGTCGAGATGCGCGACAGCCGCTGCGGCCCTTCATGCACTGACAGGAAAGACCCGACGCCATGCCCGGTGCCGTGATCGTAATCAAGCCCCGCCAGCCACAGCGGATAGCGCGCCAGCGCGTCCAGATGCCCGCCCGCCACGCCGCGCGGGAAGCGCGCGCGTGACAGCGCGATCATGCCCTGCAACACGCGGGTGAAACACTGAGCCTCCAGCGTGCCCACCGGGCCAATGGCGACGGTGCGGGTGATGTCGGTCGTCCCGTCGCGGTATTGCGCGCCCGAATCGACCAGCATCAGATCGCCTGCGATGAGGCGGCGGTTGCTGTCTTCCGTCACGCGGTAGTGGATGATCGCCCCATTCGGCCCCGAGCCCGAGATCGTGTCAAAGGCCAGATCGACAAGCTGGCTGTCGCGGGCGCGGGCCGCTTCCAGATGTCGGGCGATGTCGATCTCGGTCAGCACATGCTCGGGATCATTGACGATCTGCTCGGATTGCGCGTCGAGCCAGCACAGGAAGGCCGCCATGGCCGCCCCGTCGCGCAGATGCGCGGCGCGGGCGCCGGCAAGCTCGGCCTCGGTCTTGCAGGCCTTGGGCCGCGCGCAGGGGTCCTGGCCGAAGGCCATGGTGACGCCCGCCTCGCGCAGCGCGTCCAGCAGGCGCAGCGGCACAGTGGACTTGTCCAGCCGCACCGGGCCTTGCAGCGTGCGCAGCGCGGGCTCGAAGGCTTCGGGCGGGCGCAGATGGACACCGTCCTCCAGCGTCACACCGGTGAATTTGGCGACATGCGCGAAAAGGTCCAGCCGCCCGTCGTCATGGATGATCCCGAAAGCCTGCATCACCGGCAGGCGCGGCAGGTCGGCGCCGCGCAGATTGGTCAGCCAGCACAGGCTGTCGGGCTGGGTCAGCACGGCCGCGCGCTGCCCGGCCGCACGCAGGGCGCCGGCGATCGTCTCGCGCTTCGCCGCACCTGACAGCCCCGCCAGCGCCTCGGGCTGGGCGAAGACGCGGCCCATGGGCGGCCCGGGGCGGTCGGTCCAGAGCGGGTCGATCTGGTTTTCCAGCCGCTGCAACGTGATGCCACTGCCCTTGAGCGCGCGCTCCAGCGTCTCGATTTCGTCGGGCGTGTGCAGCCACGGGTCGAAGCCGATCACGGTTTCACCCACGCAGACCTCGCGCAGCCAGTCGCCGGGTTTGGTGTCGGGCCAGGGAACCACTGTGAAGTCGGGGGCGCATTGCAGCCGCGCCTGCACGCGGTAGCGGCCATCGACGAACAGCCCCGCGACCTCGGGCAGCACGATGCAGAACCCCGCCGAGCCGGTGAAGCCGGTCAGCCAGGCCAACCGCTCGTCACAGGGGGCGACATACTCGCCCTGATGCGCGTCACTGCGCGGCGCCAGCCACCCCTGCACGCCAAGTGCCTCGATAGCCGCGCGCAAGGCACGCAGGCGCGGCGGGCCGTCCGCCGGGCGGGTGGTGGCGTCAAAGGACTGAAGCATGGGGGGCGCGACCTGCGAACAAGGGGATTACCCCAGTCGTAGGCAAGCGCGCTGCCAGCGTCAATTGCCCTCGGTCAGCGGCGGCGGTCGCGCCGGGTGTTCATCGGCTGGAAGGCGACGGCGACATGCGCCTCGCAATAGGGCTTGCCGGGCGCCACGGGCAGACCGCAAAACCAGAACTCATTGGTCGCCGGGTCGCCGATCGGCCATTTGCAGGTCCGCTCGGTCAACTCCATCAGCGACAGCTTGCGGGCGGTCTTTTCGACCTCGCGCACTGTGGCCAGCGCCGCAGGGTCAATCTCGTTGGTCGAGGGCTGCGGCGGCAGCGGCTGCCCGGCGGGCGTGATCGGGCGCGGCGTGTAGCTTTGCTCGACCACCTCCTTTTCGGCCGGGGCGGGGACCTCTTCGGTCGGCAGCCTGTCGGCGGTCGCTTCGGGCTCGGCGACCGGGTTGCGGGCGCGCGACGCTTCGCGCGCCGCCTTCGCCTGGGCCAGATCGACAACCGGGGCCTCGGGCTGCGGCGTCGCGGCTTCGGGCGGCGGGGGCGCGGCCTCGGACTCGCCGCCATTGCGGTTCGACAGGCCAAGACGGTGCACCTTGCCGATCACGGCATTGCGGGTCACGCCGCCCAGCTCCTTGGCGATCTGCGAGGCCGAATGCCCCTCGTTCCACATCTTCTTGAGCAGTTCCACACGCTCGTCGGTCCAGGACATAATCTTCTCCGGCAGGTGGACAGGGCAGGGTGGCGCGCAGCCCATTGTCGCGGGCGCGGCCTTGAAATACACCCGCGGCAGGGCAAGTTCAACTCGCAGCAAGCGCAAATCCGCCATCCCGCGCAACAGGAGGCCGACATGGCAGACGAGACCGCACTCCGCTTCGGCCCGGGCGACCGGCGCTTCGGGCGGGTCAACTGGCTGGGGCTTGCCGCGCTGGCCGATCGCGAGATCCGCCGCTTCGTCGTCGTCTGGACACAGACCCTGCTGGCCCCGCTGGTGACGGCGGGGCTGTTCCTCGCGATCTTCGCCCTGGCCATCGGCCCGGCACGGGGCGAGGTGATGGGCGTGCCGTTCCTGGCCTTTCTGGCACCGGGCATCCTGATGATGACGGTGATCCAGAACAGCTTTGCCAATACCTCGTCCTCGATCGTGATCTCCAAGGTGCAGGGTAATATCGTCGACACGCTGATGCCGCCGCTCTCGCCCGCCGAACTGCTGCTGGGCTACCTGGCGGGCGGCGTGGTGCGCGGGCTGGTCGTGGGGCTGGTGATCGTCGCGGCAATGACTCTGCTGCTGGGGCAGGGGGTCGCGCATCCGCTGTGGCTGCTGGTGTTCCTGACGCTGGGGGCCGCACTTCTGGGCGCCATCGGCATCGCGGCGGGCATCTTCTCGAACAAGTTCGACCAGATTGCGGCGATCACCAATTTCGTCGTCGTGCCGCTGTCCTTTCTGTCGGGCACCTTCTATTCCATAGCCACGCTGCCCCCGACTCTGGAGCTTGCCAGCCGCTTCAACCCGGTGTTCTACCTGATCGACGGGGCGCGCTATGGCATGATCGGCGCGTCGGATGCCTCGCCCTGGGTCGGGCTTGCCATCGTGGTCGCGGTGCTGGCGGGGGTGATGGCTCTGGGCTGGCACTGGCTGCGCACCGGTTATCGCTTGAAACCCTGACCCGTCTGCCGCAGATGTGAGGGGTGACGGCCTTGCGCATCGGCCCCGCGCAGGCAATCTGCGTTTCACCCAACCGGCCGCACCCCGGCCCCCAGACCAGAAGGCGCCGACAATGGCCGCACGCATCGCAAGTCTTGCCCTGTTCGCCAGCCTCGCCGCCGCGCCCGTGCTGGCCGACGATCCGCGCTGGCGCGACTGCCGCACCTGCCACGCGGTCACGGCGCCCGATGGCAGCGTGGTAGCCCGTGGCGGGCGCAGCGCGCCCAACCTCTATGGCATCGCGGGGCGTGCCCTGGCCGCCGACCCGGATTTCCGCTTCTACTCGGACGATCTGCGCGCCGCCGCCGCCAGCGGCGCGCGCTGGAGCCAGGAAAACTTTGTCGCCTACATGACCGACCCCGACCAGTTCCTGCGCAGCGTCACCGGCAATCCCGACGCCGAAAGCGGAATGCATGTCGAGCTGCGCAGCGGCGCGCGCGAGGTTTACGAGTTCCTGCGCGGGCTGTCGGACTGACCGGAGCGGGGGTGAGAGGCTGGACAGCGACCCAGACGGGAAATGCTGCGGCTGCTTCCTTCCGGACCTGACCGGGTTGGCAAGGCGTCTGCCCGCGCCAGCCTCTCGCTGTCGCACCTAAGCCCTCGAACGCGACATTGCAAGCACCCTGCGGGCAGGCCCTGTCGCGCCCGCGCGGGTGTGCTACACAAGGCCACAGGGCAGGCACTCCCGAAAGGACGCATATGGCCAAGCGCGGCTATCATCACGGCAATCTGCGCCAGGCGCTGGTCGAGGCGGCGCTGGGGCTGATCGCCGAGAAGGGGCCGCAGGGCTTCACCATGGCCGAGGCTGCCAAGGCCGCCGATGTCTCGGCCGCCGCCCCCTACCGGCATTTCACCGGGCGCGAAGACCTGATCGCCGAGCTTGCCCTGCAGGGGTATGAGCTGTTCGCCGACCTTCTGGAATACGCCTATCGCGATGGCCAGCCCTCGCCGCTGGCGGCGTTCGAATCCGTGGGGCGGGCCTACCTCGCCTTTGCGCGAAAGCATCCGGGCCATTACGTGGCGATGTTCGAATCGGGTGTGTCGCCCAATGCCACGCGCGAACTCGCCGCGGCCTGCGCGCGTGCCAATCAGGTGCTGGTGCGGGCCGCGGATGACCTCTCGCAGCGCCTGCCCGCACACCGGCGCCCGCCGACCGAGATGTTCGCCGCCCATGTCACCGCGATGAGCCACGGCATCGTGGCACTCTATGCGCGCGGGGCGCCGGGGATGCGCGGGCCGTACCCGCCCGAGGAGCTGCTGGAAACCGGCGTCGGCATCTATCTGCGGGGCTTGGGCTTTCTCGAGCCGGATGGCTGAGCGCGCGTCAGCGCGCCGCGTCATGGTCGCGTTTTCGGCAGAGTCGCGTGGGTCGCGAAAACCCGTCCCGATACCCAGTCATCAACTGGAACCTTGATCGAGCCAGATCGTCACTGGGCCGTCATTGACCAGATGCACCGCCATCTCGGCCCCGAACGCACCCGTCTCGACCGGGACCCCAAGTGCTTCGAGGCTGCGGGCGAAATGCAGATACAGCCGCTCGCCCGCGTCGGGCGGGGCAGCGGTCGAGAAGCCGGGGCGATTGCCGCTGCGCGTGTCGGCGGCCAGGGTGAACTGGCTGACCACCAGCACCGCGCCGCCGGTGTCGCGCAGGCTGCGGTTCATCTTGCCCCCCGCATCGCGAAAGATGCGCAGGCGCTGGATCTTGGCGGCGAGCGCCTCGGCCTCGGCCTCGGTGTCGCCGCGCATGGCGCAGACCAGCACCAGCAGGCCCGGCCCGATCTGCCCGACCACGCGGGTATCCACCTCGACCCGCGCTTCGCTGACCCGCTGCACCAGCGCGCGCATCAGCCCCCGCCAAGCTCGGCCAGCCAGAAGGCCAGCGCCAGGAACACCAGCCCCCCGGCCACGGCGGCCGCGATCTTGGCCACCGACCAGGGCCGTTCACCCTGCACACGCCCCGTCTGGCCGTTGATGATGAAACGGTAGGTCTTGCCCCGGTAGCGATAGGCCGCCATCCAGATCGGCAGCAGCAGATGCTTGAAGCGCTCGTCGCTGTAATCGGTGCTCATGGACGAGATGCGCTGGTCGTCGCCTCCGATATCACGGCGGATATCGGCGCGGATCTGCTCTTCCATGCGCTGCTTGGCGATCTCGAACCCGTCGGGCAGATCGACCGTATAGGCCTCGGCCCGGAAGCCCGACAGGTAGTCGGCGCTGTAGGGTTGCAGATCGGCCATCGTCCAGGGCTCGAGCTTGCGGATATTGGCGCGCGGCAGCGACTGCGCGGCCATCACCAGCAGATCGAGGAACTGCCGCCCCACACTGCCCGAAACCGACCGCCAGCGCGTGCGCCGCTGCCGCCGCCGGTTCTTTCCGCGCCCCGAGGTGACATAATAATGCGTGCCCCGTTGGCCGCTGTAGCGCGTGCGGGTGGCGACGTCGAACGCCCAGTAGGGCAGATAAAGCCCGTTCAGCCGCCCCGAACTGCGCGCGTATTTCGCAAGCTCCGACGGCGCGAACCACAGGCTCTTGAGCCAAGCCCCGGCGCGCGCCTGCGCTTCCTGCTCGCTCAGCTTGAAGGGCAGGATGGCATGCGGCTTGATATGGCGGTTGGCGCCCGTGTCGGTGACCACGGGGCTGGCACAGAACGGACATTCCGAGGAATGGACATCACGGTCGAACTCGACCTGCGCGCCGCAGGTGTCGCAACTGACGACGCGGGTCTCCTCGAATTCGTCCTGCGGCAGCGTGTTGGCCACCGCTTCGTGATAGTCGAGCGATTGCAGCGCGGTGACGCGGGTCTCGTCGTCGATCTGCGGGATGTCCTGCTCATGCCCGCAATACTCGCAACTCAGCCGCGCCTGCCCCGGCGCAAACCGCAACGAGGCGCCGCATTGCGCGCAGGGAAAACGGTGTTCGGTTTCGGTCAGTGCCATGGACGTCCCTGCGCGGGTGATTGCCCACCCTGTTCATTTTCTTGCAAAAAATACTCAGATCCGCGGGTAGCCCCGAGCTTCGGTCTCTCAGCCCGGCGGCGGGGGTGGCGGGGGCGGCCGCGCGGCAAAGATCTGCGCCAGCGCCGGAACCTCGCCCGCCTTCAGCCAGCCCGACTGCCCTTCGGTCCAGACCAGCGTCTCGCGGTCGATCTGGGCGGCGAGCTCCGATTGCGGGATCGGCCCGCGCGTCTGGCCGTTCTCGGCGATATGCCACATCGGTTCGGCCGCGGGCGGGGGCGGGGGCGGCGGTGCCGCACCGCCAGCGGGGTGCTGCTGCTGCGCGCCACCCTGCTGCCCCATGTTTTGCGCAAGGCCCTGCGCCATGGCCATGCCCATGCCCATGCCCATACCCGCGCCCATGCCTTCGGCCCCGCCGCCACCGCCCTCGGCGGCCTTCTGCATCGCCTGCGCGGCGGAGAATTGCGTGTACTTGTTCAGATCGCCCGCGATTCCCATGCTGGTGCGCTGGTCGAGCACTTTCTCGACCTCGGGCGGCAGCGAGATGTTCTCGATATACAGCTCGGGCATTTCCAGCCCGTACTCGCCCAGCGTGGGCGAGATCGCCTTGCTGACCACCTCGGACAGATCCTTGGTGTTCGCGGCCATGTCGAGCGCCGGGATACCGCTCGAGGCCAGCACGCGGCTGACCTTCTGCACCACGATGTTGCGGATCTGCCCGGCGATCTTCTCCTGCGTGAAATCGCCATCCGTGCCCACGATCTCGCGCATGAAATTCGACGGCTCGGTCACCCGCACGGCGTAAGAGCCGAAGGCGCGCAGCCGCAGCGGCCCGAATTCGGGGGCGCGGACCATGATCGGGTTCTGCGTGCCCCATTTCAGCCCCGGAAAGCGGCGCGTATTGACGAAATAGACTTCGGACTTGAAGGGCGAGTTGAAGGCGTGGTCCCAGTGCTGCAGCGCTGTCATCAGCGGCATGTTGTTGGTCTCGAGCTGGTAGAGCCCGGGGCCGAACACATCGGCAAGCGGGCCTTCATGGATGAACACCGCCATCTGACCTTCGCGAACGGTCAGCTTGGCCCCATACATGATCGAGTTGCCATATCGCTCGAAGCGATAGACCATGGTGTTGCGGCTGTCATCGGTCCATTCGATGACATCGATGAACTGCCCCTTGAGAAAGCTGAAGACCATGATCCTACCCCTGCAATTGCCGGTCGGGCGACAGTATGACGCATCGGGCCGTTGCCATCAATCCGGTCTGGACGTCTGGCGCGCGCGCCCCTAACTTTGCGCGCCCACCAGTTCGGCGGCGATCTGGCGGATGACCGGGCGGGCCTCGGCCTCGTCCATCCCGGGGCGCAGCCGCGAATCGTAGAGCATCCGCAAAAGCGTCTCGTCGAGGGCGGTCAGCACGGCGAATTCGCCCGTATCGTTGAACAGCGACGGGCGCACGCGCGGGTGGTCATTGGGTAGCCCCATGCCCTGGGCGAGTTCCTCATAATAGCAGGCGCTGCGTGACAGGTCGGGCAATTCGGCGCGGATCACGGCGATGGCGTCCGTGTAGAGGTTCGTGCCCGTGCGCGAGAAGGCCAGCACCAGACAGGACACGCCCAGCGGCAGGTCGCGCACCAACTCCACCGTCACCGGGTCGATCCCCGGCACAAGCTCGCGCAGGCGCGGGGCACTCGCGCGGCGTTCTTCTTCCGAGAGCACGAGGACGTGGAAATTCCCGCCGCTCTCGGTCAGGCGCACCGGATGGCCCGTCAGCCCGCCAAGCCGCGCCGCATAGCCGCGCACCAGCGAGGTGTCGCGCCGCCGCATCTCGGCCGGAACCGAGGCGCCGAATTCCAGCCGCATCCGCACCGGCTGCTGCCAGCGGCGCAGCACGGACGGCGTCGCGCGCTCGATCACGCGCCCATCCTCGAAGGTGTATTCCTCGAACAGCGCGATGCGCACAAAGGCGTCCTCGACGTCGCGCGACGAGAAGGGCAGGTCCGCAGGGGTCCGCTCGCGCCGGAACAGGCCGTTCTGCAGCCGCTGCGCCTCGAGCCGGGCGAAATGCGCCGCGACCGCGCTGTCGGACAATTCGGGCATGGCGATCTCGGTCGCGATCGGCGCATCCGGGCGGGCCTCGGGGGGCGTGTCGGGCGGTGCCGTGTCCGCCATCGGCAGGATCCCGGCGCACCCCGCCAGCACCCCGGCGGCGAGAACCAGCGCCAGCGCCCGCCCCGCTGGCCCGGCTGTCGCGCCGGGGGGCGGCCGGACCTGGCCGCGGGGACGCAGCAGCGAGGCAGTGCGCCGGATCATGCGCTCAGCCTTCCTTCTCCGCCGTGTCCCGCGGCGCGCGCGACTTGGCGGCGGTCAGCGACTGGCGCAATTCGGCTTCCATCCGGGTCAGCTCTTCCTCGGCGGCGGCGCGTTTGCTCCGCCCTTCATCGGCGATTTCCAGACTGTCCTCGATGGTGGCGATCAGCGTCGCATTGGCCTGCTTGACCGCCTCTATATCGAAGACGCCGCGCTCGACCTCCTCGCGCACCTCGCGATTGGCCTCGCGCAGGTTCTCGGCATTCGCGGTCAGAAGCTCGTTGGTCAGGTCATTCGCCTGCCGGACCGCCTGCGCCGCCTCGCGCGAACGCTGGATGGTCAGCGCCTGGGCAAGCTGCGTCTCCCACAGCGGCACGGTGTTCACCAGTGTCGAATTGATCTTGTTCACCAGGCTCTTGTCATTCTCCTGCACCAGCCGGATCGAGGGCAGGCTCTGCATCGTCACCTGGCGGGGGAGCTTGAGGTCATGCACACGCCGCTCCAGATCATCGCGGGCCGAGCGCAGGTCGCGCAACTCCTGCGCGCGCAACACCTGGTCACTCTCGGACGCCTCTTCGACCGCGGCCTCTTTCGCGGGGATCTCGTCGCGGTCGAGTTCGGCGATCCGCGCCTCGCCCGCGGCGATGTAGAGCGCCAGCTCGTCATAGAATTCCAGCGTCTTGTCATAGAGCATGTCGAGCGCCTTGATGTCCTTCAGAAGCGTCGTTTCATGCTGCAGCAAATTGCCGGTGATGCGGTCGATCTGGCTCTGGACCGAGGCATAGCGCTCCTGAAACTTGGCAATCGGGGCGACCTTGCCGGTCAGCCGCTCCCACCAGCTCCGCTCGCGCCGCATGTCGAGTTCCGAGACCGAAAAGCCGCGCAGCGTGCTGACCATCTCGCGCAGCCCGTCACCGGCGGGGCCGAGATCCTTGTTCTTCACATCGGCCAGCATCGACTGGCTGATCTCCTGCAGATCCATCTGCGCGCGGGCGCCGAAGCCGATGATGCTGGAGGTCTGGCTCATGTCGAGTTCGGCCATGCGCTTGCGGATCGCCTCAGCCTCCTCGGGCGGGGCCTTCTCCAGCGGCACCAACTCGCCCGAAGGCTCGGCCAGCGGGGCCTCGGCCAGCGCGTTGATCTCGTCGGTCAGCTTCTCGGCCTCCTTGCGAATGGTCTCGGCCATGCAACTTTCCTCTCTGTCGCTTGCGCCCGGGCTCATGACCCGGCCACGTTGAAAACTCTCGCGCCGGGCGCGGCGCGTCTCAGCCCTGCGGGCGCACCCCTTCGCGCTCCAGCCGTTCGCGCAGCACCTCGATCTCGATGTCAAGCTGCGTGCGGTCATCGGCCAGCAACGCCTCGCGCCGCATCTCGAAACGCGATTCGAGGTCGTCGAGCAGCGCCTCGTAATCGGCGCGCGCCGCCGCATCGCGATTGCGCACATAAAGGTCGGCGAACTTCTCGGTCGCATCGCGCGCGCCGGTCAGATAGATGCCCAGATAGCGGCGCGCCGCGTTCAGCCGCCGCGGGTCGTTCTCGATGACGCGAAACAGCGGGCGGATGCTGGCGCTGAACTGCTCCACCCGTTCGATCAGGGCGCGGTCGCGCGCGCGGCGTATGATGGTCGCGATCTCGGCCAGATGCGCCTCGGCCTCGGCAATGGCGCGCGCGGCGCGGTCGGTCTGGAAGCTGTCGATCCCCTCCATCCCCTTGTCGCGCATCGGATCGAAGCCGAAGGCGCCCAGATGCAGCCCGAAGCCCAGGAGGGCAAAGAGCGCAGCCTCGGCCACGCCCCCGGTAAACGCCGCGATCCCGAGGCCCAGCCCCGTGCACAGCGCCCCGAACGCCTTGCGCGGCACCGCCGGGCGGCGCGCGACCGCGCGCGCGTCATAGG
>PXES01000200.1 GCA_003564655.1 Paracoccaceae bacterium | reverse complement strand
GGGCAGATTCGGGTGATCCTGACCCTAGGTAAGGTGCGGATTGTGGAATGACGGTTCATGCCGGGTGACAAAATGCATCGGTTTTGTCGACCAAAGGTGCAAATGGTTCGAGAGCAATGACGGAACGATAGATACGAAGAGTTTTCGGAGACTTTGTGTTGCCAAGTAACGAATTCAAAAGGCGGATAAAATCGGTCCTTTTCTTCCCCGGGTATGAGGGCGGTCGTCACCTGCTTCCGGAGCTGGCGTCCCCGATTTCGTGTATGGCCGGGCTTTCGATCGGCGGTGCAGCAACACTGGCCACAATCTGCGAGTCACCCGCGTCAGCTTCAGGGCCGCTCTTGTGATGTATCTTTTGGTCTGGGTTGCGGTCACCATTCTGCAGGCGCCAAGGCGAGTTGTAGAACCTGACGCTCCATGTCGGCTGCCAACTCGCCGCGCTGCTGTCAGGTCAGGGATTTGACGTGGTGATAAGGGTAAACTCGAAAACGCGACTCTGCCGAGGGATGGTATGTCCAAGCCGTTATTCTACCGCAACTGCGTTCCGCTGAACACGGAGAAGCACCGGGATCTGCGCATGCAGGTGCCGGAGCATCCGTACAAATTCGCGCTCGAGGCGAATCTCATCCCCGCTCTGATCGATGAATTCGCATCCGCGCTCGGGCATCTTCCGGTCGCATTCCTGCCCGGTGCGGCCGCGCCCGCGGCGGTGTTCGTGACCGGCCTTGCGCCCGGGACCAGCGCCTTTGTCACTGAGGATGGGCAGTGGAATGCGGAGTATCTGCCTGCCTATCTGCGCCGCTATCCGTTCATCATCGGCGAGGTGGACGGGCAGGATCCGGTCCTGTGTATCGACGAGTCACATGAAGGGCTCGGCAGTGAGGGCGGTGAACGGCTCTTCTCGGATGAGGGAGAAAGCGAGGCTGCGCTGATCCGCGCTTTGGAATTCGCACAAGGCTACCGGACCGCGGCCGAGCGCACTGAGCGCTTCTCCGAACGCCTGCGTGAACTGGAACTCTTTCGGTCGGTCACGCTTGATGCGACCGACGCCCATGGCGCGCGCACCAGTGTCCATGGCCTCATGATCGTCGATGAGGATGCGCTGGCCGCGCTGCCCGACGATACTGTGCTGTCGCTACACAAGGATGGCTATATGCGCTTCATCCACGCGCATTTGTTCAGCTTGCGCGCGATTTCGCGTCTTGCGCAGGCACAGAAAACCGAAATCGCCACGCCCAGAAAGCAGGGTGCGGCCTGACACACGACGCCGTGTCCGGTCGGGCACGATGGCATCCATGGAGAACCTGCGATGCGACTGCAAGAACACCTGTGTCGTCTGGCGTGCTGCGCGATGCTGCTGTCGGCTGCCTTCTTGGTGTTGGCGCTGGCACCGCAAGCCGCGGCGCAGCAGGCTGCGGTCAGCGGTGCCGACCCGACCTTGGAGCCGCAGGAAGGCTTTCGCCTCAACGGATTCCGCTCGGCCCATTTCGGGATGGATGAAGCTGGCGTGCGCGCCGCCATCGAGGCGGATTTCGGCCTCTCGGATGATGATGTGACGGTTAGCGAAAACACGGTCGAGCGCACGCGGGTCATGTCGGTTCGCATCCCGGAGTTATTTCCCGACAGCGGCGCGGCGCAGGTCTCTTATGTGCTTGGTTATCGTAGCGAGGCGCTTATCCAGGTCGGCATCCTCTGGTCCGACGCCATAGATCCCGAGATGACACCCGTTCGGCTTGTCGCGAATGGCGATGTTTTGCGGTCGCATTTCCTCGGCGCGGGCTACACGCCAGAGACCGTGTCGGTCGATGTCGCCCTGCAGGACGGGTTGCTGCTGTTTCGTGGCGCCGACCGTGACGGCCACACGGCTATCCTTCTTCTGCAGGGCACCTACAGCGAGGGGGTTGGAGGACAAACCAATCTCAACCCCGAAAACCTGACCGTGCTCTACGCGCAAGATCCCGAGAATCCCGACATTCTATCTCTCGACGAGGGGAGCTTCTGATGGGCGCCCCGGCCTGCCTGCCTGCCATGTGGCGGGGGCGGTCCGGTTCGCTTTTCGGTGCGATGATGGCGGGGGCCAGCCCGCTGGCGCTTGGCCTGATAATGGGTGCGGGCCTGCCCGAGGCTGCGCGCGGCCAGGCCGTCAATCTGGGCGACGGGTCGAACAATATCATCCCCGATGGCCGCACGCGCACCACGGTCACCACCAAGAGCGAGCGCCATTCTCGCATCGACACCGGGACTGTCTCCAAGGGCGTGGCCTTCAACAGCTTCACCGATTTCCAGCAGGGAACGGGCCAGCGCGTCGACCTCTACATCCCCGATCAGGCGGGCAGTCTGGTCAATATCGTGCGCAACGGGGTGATGATCGACGGCACGCTGAACTCCTTCCAGCACGGCGAGGTCGGCGGCAACGTCTATTTCTCCAGCTCCAACGGGTTCATACTGGGCCCCAATGGCGTCATGAATGTCGGTTCGCTGACTGTGAACACGCCCACACAGGATTTCCTCGACGGTGTCGTTGGCGCCGATGGGCGTGTCGATGATGCCCGCGCTGGGCAATTGATGCGCGGTGAAATCCCGCTCTCGACGAATGGCAATATTGCGATCCTTGGCGAGGTGAATGCGCAGGGCGACATAACCTTGCAGGGCCGCTCGGTGCTGATCGACGGGCGGAACGGCCCTCTTGCGCCAGAGGATTTCGACCAGCGGATGCGGTTCTCGGCCACTGTGAACGCCACTGGCCTGCGCGAAGGGGCCGGGCTGGTGTCGCGGGGCGGACGGATCGCGCTGGTCGCCGCCGAAGATCTGGCGATTGGCGCGCGTGTCGATGCCAGTTCAACCGACAGCAGCCCGGGCGGTTCGATCGATGCCCATGCGGGCGGTGACATCTCCATCACGCCCGACGCAAGGCTGAGCGCGGATGGTGGCGGCGAGATCATCGTCTACGCGATGGGCACGCTGGTTGCCGAAGATGGGGCGCATTTCAGCGCGCGCGGCTTCGGATCCGAGAATGCGGGCTTCATCGAGCTCTCGGGCCGGACCGCGCATATCGGCTTCGTCAATGTCGATCTGCGGGCTGAAGCCGGGGCAGCAGGCACCTTCATGATCGATCCGTGGGATCTGTTCATCGGCGGCGTGTCGCAGGCCTCGGGCCCCGAGGATGACCCCAGTTTCAGCACCAGCATCGAGAGCGCAGGCGCGAATATCGTGCTTCAGGCCGATAATTCCATCACGCTGGTCAGCGGTGGCGTGATCGATTCGCGCGCGCTGGATGCGGGGGGCGCCGCAATCGGCGATGCAGGCGCGATCACGCTCGAGGCGCCGCTTATCACGCTCGAGAACGGCTCGGTCATCCGTGCCGATGTGCCCGAGGGCTCGGGCTTTGCCGGGGGTGATATCCTGCTGCAGGCCGCGCGCGGGGCCGGTGGCTTGGCGGCCATCACCATCGGCAGTGACAGCGGCGGCGCGGCGCCCGCGGTGGCGGGCCGCAACATCACGCTCGAGGCCAGCGCCGTGCTCGATCAGGCCGGGCAGTTGCTGGCGCTGCCCTCGGCCCGTGCGGTGATCGACATCACATCTGGCAGCATCACCGCGAGCGAGGCCTTGAGCGCCCGCGCCGTGGCCGAGGCTGATGGCGGTGTAGCGTCCCTGCCGCTCGGTGTGGTTGCGACGGATGTGGCCGCCACCATCGACATCGCAGGCAGCACGAACGTGACCGCCGGGTCGCTGAGCCTCGACGCCTCGGCCACTGCCATCTCGCGCGTTCTGACTGAATCGCTCAGCCCGGAAACAGAGAGCGCTGATGCCGCCGTAGCCATCTCCGCGATCGGCAGCACGGCCCGCGCGCGGATCGGCGGCGATGCGGTCGTCAATGTCTCGGGCGAGACAGCGCTCACGGCCGCGAACTCCGTCATCAACATCGCTGAGGCGATCCCCGATGCGGCTGAATTTGGCGCCAGTGTCGGGGTCAGCATCCTGCGGCTTGCGACGATTGCCGAGATCGGCGACAGCGCGCACGTGACCACAGGCAGCCTCGCCTTGGACGCGGTGAGCGATGCGACGGTCACCGTCACCGCGCAGGCTGCGCTGGGTGGTGCGACAGAGCATGGCGAGGATAGCGAAGCGCGCCGCTTCATCGACGATCCCGAATATGGCGGTCAGGCGGGCACCAGCGCGGGTAATGTCTCCATTGCCGCTGCGCTCGCGATCTCGGATCTCGAGGCCACGACACGCGCGGCCATCGACAGCAGCGAGGCGACCGAGGTCAATGGCGCGCTGAGCATCGAGAGCGCGGCCAGCATCGGCGTCGAGATCATGGCGGATGGCTCAGGGGTTGACTCCGATATCGGGGTCGGCGCGGGCGTGGCGATCAATATCGGCCGCGTGTCGACCAGCGCGCGGTTGAGCGGTGTTGTTTCTGCCCGAAGCCTGAATTTGGGCGCCTCTGCGCCCGGTGATGGCTATGGCTTCACGTCGCGGTCGCGGTCTGGGGCGGGGGCGACGGATGTGGGGGTTGCGGGCGCGCTGGCGCTCAATCTGGTGGATCAGGAGAGCGTCGCTGCGCTGGCACCCGCGGCGAGTGTGACG
>PXES01000044.1 GCA_003564655.1 Paracoccaceae bacterium | reverse complement strand
GAGGCAAAGCGGCGGTCCTGCGGCACGGCCTCCTTCGGCGCGCCGTTCGGCCCGGTCAGATGCAGCGCATGGCGCCAGGCCCGCGCGACCAGTTGCGCCTGACGGCCGGGCGAGGCGGCAAGCTGCAGCGACCAGTCCACCCAGGCCGAGACCAGCACCGATGGCGCAATCCCGCCGCTGGCCTGCGCCATCATGCGGCGCGTGGCGCGGTCCAGCGGGTCAGGCGTGACTGATTGTTCTGTCAAGGGCTTGCGGTTTCCGTCAGGCATCGGCTTCGGCTCCTTCAGCTTGGAGCAAGACCTAGCCGAGGGATATGACAGCAAGGTTGCAGCCGCCGGTCCTGACCCTGACCGGACGCGATTGCCTGATATTCCGGCAAATAACGGCGTCCCGGCACGGTGATCGTGCAAGTGTGATTCGCGTGATCCGGTGCCCGGCCTTTCCGGACTTGTTGGAAAATCATGATCTTGCCGAGAAAGCGCCGATGCCGAAAGACCCGGAAGCCACGCTGAGGGGCCTTTGATCCCGCGGACCTGTTCATATGCAAGTCCATCCATCTGTTCGCCGCCCTGTCCCGTATCATCGCTGGTTCCGATGCATCCGATGCCGGGAAGCGGGCCCCTTACGGCTCGACGCAGGCGCCGTGGTGCTGCCGTGGCGCCCGGATCCTCGCGCAGCTTCTCGCTCAGCCACCGTACGGTTGCGGACCGATGACCCAGCCGTCATCAATGATCAGCCCGGCCTCGGCGTCAATTCCGGCCGCGCGGCTGATCTCCAGCCGAAGCTGGACTTCGGGCGCGGCCTGCGGCGTCACGGTGAAGATGCGCCTGGCGCCGATCCGGCGCTCTGCCAGAATCTGCATGGGAATGCCGCGAGGGCCAAGCGTCAGGCCCTCGGCGCGCAGACAGATCTCGACCGGACCGGCGTGCAGGCCGGGCCGATCAGCGCCATCCAGGCCAGCGCCGAGATCTGCGGCGGGATCAACAGCGGCAGGATCAGCAGGAACACCAGAACCACCTTGCCGCGCAGGTCGGTCAGCCCGACCAGCAGCGCCATCCCGCCGCCCAGAGCCACTGACAGCGCCGTGGACCAGAGCGCCGCATCCAGCGTGTTCCACGTCGCCACCCGCGCCGCCCGGCTTGACCAGACCTGGCCGACGAAGCCCAGCCCCTCGGCCAGCCCGTCGCCGAACAGCGTGCGCAGAAGCCGCAGGAGCGGCAGCACGCACAGGCCCAGAACATAGAGACCGAGGGCTGCCAGCAGCAGCACCTCGGCGCGGGGAAGCGGGCGCCCGAAGTCGCCCGCGATCCGGTCTGTCAGGGCCATGCGGTGGGGATCAGCCGCCGAAAGTGTCGGCGAAGCGGCGGCGGATCTCCTCGGATTGTTCCAGCAGTAGCGCCGGGTCCACCTGGATCACGTTGATTTCCACATCCGGGAATTTCGTGGGCCGGGCCACGCCTTCGCGCAGCGGCAGATAGCCCTGTTCGACGGCGAAGCGCTGGCCTTCCTCGGAGAGTTGCCAGTTCACGAAAGCCTGCGCGGCCTCGACATTGCGCGCGCTGGACAGGATCGCCACCGGCTCGGTCACCGCTGTCACGCCCTCATCGGGAAACAGGAAGCCGACCGGGCTGTCCTCGGTCGCGGCGTTGAGCGGCATGAAATCGACGATGATGCCGTAATCCATCTCGCCATTGGCGACGGCTGACAGCACACCGCCATTGCCGCGCCCCGCCACTGCGCCGCCTTCGGCCATGGTTTCGATGAACGGCCAGCCGAAGCCGTCCAGATTGGCCAGCGTGCCGAAATGGATCATCGCCGCGCCGGAATAGAGCGGGCTGGGCATGGTCAGGCGGCTGGCGATGGCCTCGTCGGCCAGCGCGGCCCAGCTGGTCACTGGCTCGGCCACGTTATTGGTGTTGAACATCAGCCCGGTGGTGATCAGCTTGGTGGAGAAGAAATGCCCTTCGGCATCGTGCAACTCGGGATCGGTGCCGGTGGTGTCGGCCTGCGCGAAGGCCAGCAGGCGGCCTGCATCGCGCAATCCGGCCATGACCACCGTGTCGGCGATCAGCAGCACATCGGGCTGCGGGTCACCGGCGGCGAATTCGGCCTCCAACCGGTTCATCACCTCGGTGGTGCCAGAGCGAAAGAACTCGACTTCGATCTCGGGGTGCGTCTCGTTGAACCGCGCGACCAGCTGGTCCATCTGGTCGGTTGACCGCCTGTGGCATTCCTGACGATGTCCGCGCGTGGACCCGGCTGACCGCCGTTCCAGCCGATGGCTTGCTGGCCGGACATCTGCAGCTTTGCCGAGGCTATTCGGTGATGCGCTCGGAATCGCTGAACACCGATCCGGGCGGCCGCACGCTGGAATAACTTGGTCGCGCAGATGGAAGAGCAAGGCGCCGCCGGAGGCACTGAAGGGCAGGTAGCCCAGCTCGTTCGGGATCATGAGATCAGTTTTCACCAGCGCCTCTGCGATCTTCCCGGCCTTACCCCGAGCTTTCTCCTGCTCCATCGCGTTGACCAGTTCGACCGTCGAGAAGAATCGGACACGATTGCGGTGATGCTCGATGGCCTGAAGGCCGAGGGCGGTGGCAACATGGGATTTTCCGGTTCCGGGGCCGCCGATCAGCACTACGTTCTCGGCCCCATCCAGGATCGAGCCAGCGAGTCGCCATCAGTTCGAGACCGCTGGCGAGGGCAGCGATGGAGTTGGCGGACCAAAGCTTCGCTGACTTCGCTGGCCGCAAAATCGAAGCCAGAGAGATCTTTGTAGGCCGGAAAGCGGGCGGCCTTCATGTGACAGGCGACGAAACGCACCTCGCGTTCTGCCATTTCAGCTTTGAGCAACTATGACAGTATTGGCATGGACGCTTCGAAAGCGGGTGATCCCTGCTCGAGCAGATGTTGCACGGCATGCTCCATGCGTCGTGCTGGAACCGTTCTTGGACTTGGCATAGGGTTGCAGCCACAGCGCTGACTACGGACAGAAGCATCATCCCGGTGCGGGAAACCCCTCGGTAACCTCAGCAAACGGCAACGCCATCATACTACAACAGATCTGAGATGCGAACGCCACCCCGCAGAACCGCGATTTGGCGGAGGTTGCTTTTGTGAAGAAACCAGTTTGACTCGAAACGCCATGTCACAGAAGTGACAACCAACACGGTCTCGTTGCGGCGCGTGAAGCACGCCTCAAGGCTGAAATCAATGGGGCCTGAGCCCAAGCGCTCCAAGCCGCCACCGGGCATCTCGTGTCACATGGCGAACCGCAGCGGCGTTGCAAAACGCCGCTCAGCCCGTCGGCATGATGACCATCTCGGGCAGATTGGCGCGGGCGGGTTGCATCAACGCGAAGCGCACCGCCTCGGCCACATCCTCGGGCTGCAGCTTGTCGGGCTTGGGCTCGGCGAAAAACGGCGTGTCCACCATGCCCGGCGCGATCAGCGTGCAGCGCCCGCCCCATTCGCGCATCTCCAGCGCCATATTGCCCGCATAGCCATGCACGAACCACTTGCTCGCCCCATAGATCGAGCCGGGCAGGTGGATCTTGCCCGCCACCGAGCCGGTCATCACCAAATGGCCTTGCGTCTTGCGCAATTCGGGGATCGCGGCGCGCGAGGTGTAGAGCAGCGCGTTGATGTTCAGCTCCAGCATCTCGCGCCACTCGGCCGGGTCGCCCGTCTCGGTCCCCGGCGTGTCGAGGCCCTTGCCGGCATTGGCGAAGGCCGCGTCCAGCCGCCCGAAATGCGCCACCATCTCGGCGATGGCCGCCTCCTGCGCGGCGAGGTCCGTCGCGTCGCCCGGCAAGGCCAGCGCGGCCTCGCCCAATTCGTCCACCAGCGCGTCCAGCTTGTCGCGGCTGCGCGCCATCAGCCCGACGCGCCAGCCCGCGCCGACCATGGCGCGCGCGGTCGCCGCTCCGATTCCCGTCGAGGCGCCGGTGATGAAAAGCGTTTTCGTGTCGGTCATGGGCTCCGTCCTTTCCTGTGTCAGCCAGCCAGCTAACCCCGCCGCCGCATCAGGCAAGCCGCTTGCGGGCGCGCGGCGGCTGTGGCACCCCAACGCCACCTTTGAGGCCGCGCAGATGACCCATACCCACCAGATCCGCGTCTATTACGAGGATACTGACCTCGCGGGGATCGTCTATTACGCCAACTACCTGAAGTTCATCGAACGCGCACGCAGCGAATGGGTGCGCGCGCTGGGGCTCGACCAGGCCGCGATGCAGGCGGCGGGGCAGGGGGTGTTCGCTGTGCGCCGCGTCGTGGCCGACTATCTGGCGCCCGCGCGCTTCGACGATCTGCTTGATGTGACGACCGAATATCAGGCCCATACCCGAGCGCGGTTGGTGCTGCACCAGCAGGTCCTGCGCGGCCCGCAGCAGTTGTTCTCCGCCGAGGTCACACTGGTTTGCCTGGCCCCGGATGGCCGCCCGCGCCCGTTGCCGACCCCTCTGCGCGCGGCAATCGGCGAAAACCCCCGCACATAGGTCAATTCCGTCACGCGCTTGTGTTGGTCCGGCGCTTGTCTTGCTGTATGCTCTCGCTCAAAGCCGACGCAGACGCGGCATTTCCGAGAGCACGAGCAGAGCAGGACCACGCCCGACCATGGACCCCACAACCCTGACGACGACGCAGGAGATTGACTTCTCGCTGCTGGCGCTTTTCGCGCGCGCGACCCTGACCGTGCAACTGGTCATGATCATCCTGATCGTGGCCTCGTTCTGGTCATGGGCGATCATCATCCAGAAACACCTCGTCTATCGCCGCGCCCGCGCCGAGGCCGAGGCGTTCGAGGCC
Source organism: Paracoccaceae bacterium (assembly GCA_003564655.1). Lineage (GTDB taxonomy): Bacteria > Pseudomonadota > Alphaproteobacteria > Rhodobacterales > Rhodobacteraceae > Roseinatronobacter. Next base: position 13,817 of record PXES01000044.1, on the reverse strand, counting down.
GCCTTCTGGTCGGGCGAGCCTCTGGACGAGTTGTATGACCAGATCGGCCCCGCGCCCGCCACCTCGCCCGAGCGGGTGTTCGCGGCCGGCATGACCGAGTGGAGGCGCTCGCACCGGCCAGACGGGGCGCTGATCCCGGGTGCCGTGGCGCGCATCGACCGCAGCATGGATGTCGCCATCACCAAGGAATCGCAAGGCCTGACCTCGGGGCTGACCTTCCTCGCCTCGGTCGGCTCGGCCTCGCCCTTCATCGGGCTGTTCGGCACCGTTTGGGGCATCAAGCACGCCTTCGAGGAAATCGCGCTGGCGCAATCCACCAACCTTGCGGTCGTGGCCCCCGGCATCGCCGAGGCGCTGCTGGCCACCGGGCTGGGGCTGCTGGCCGCCATCCCCGCGACGATCTTCTACAACAAGCTCACCGATGACAGCGACGCGATCATCTCGGGCTTCGAGGGCTTTGCCGACGAGTTCAACACCATCCTCTCGCGTCAACTGGATGCGGCCTGATGGGCGCGCAGTTCGTCAAGAAGGGCGGCGGCACGGGGCGGCGCAGGCGGCGCGGCGGGGCGGCGCGCATGTCGGAAATCAACGTCACGCCATTCGTCGATGTGATGCTGGTGCTCCTGATCATCTTCATGGTTGCGGCCCCCATGCTGACCGTGGGTGTGCCGATCGAGCTTCCGCGCACCTCGGCCGGCGCGCTGCCCGCCGAGCAGGAAGAGCCGCTCTCGATCACGCTGACCGCCGACGGGACAGTGATGATCATGACCTCCGAGGTCGATCCCAGCCAGCTGATCCCGCAGCTGCGCGCCATCGCCGCCGAGCGAAGTGACAACAGGGTTTTCCTGCGCGCCGATGGCGCCATCCCTTACGAGCGCGTGGTGCAGGGGATGGGGGCGCTGAACTCGGGCGGGTTCAACAATATCGGTCTGGTGACCGATCAGGACGGGCCGCGTTTCGACGGAGCCGCAAACTGAAGAGTTGTGGGACAGGGGCAGCAATCAAGGTATGGCACGCGCCGGCGATCTCTGGTCACGGATGGACACGGGACAAAAGGTCTCGGGGCTGGCGCATATTGGCCTGATCGTGTGGGTCATGGTTTTTGACCTGTTCCAGGCTCCCGACGCGGTGCCGCGCGTGCCGGTCAGCGATGTGTCGCTGATCTCGGCCGAGGAATTCGCCGCGCTCTCGAGCCCCGGCGCGCCCGTTCCCGCGCCGCCCGCGCCGGACCCGGAACCCGCGCCAGAGCCCGAAATCGCCGCCCCCGAGCCCGTGCGCCCGGACCCCGAGCCCGCCGCCCCCGCGCCGGACCCGGAGCCCGCGCCTGCGCCCGAACCCGAGCCCGTGCAGCCTGCGCCCGCGCCCGAGCCAGAGCCGCAGCCCGAGCCCGAGGCCCCCGCACCCGAGGCCCCCTCGACCGGGGGGATCTTCTCGCCCGCGCCCACGCCGGGGGCGAGCAGCCGCCCGCGTCCGCGCCCGGTGGACCGGGTCGCGCCCACCCCCTCCGAGGCGCCGCCTGACAGCGCGCAGATCGATCTGGCCGCCCAGCCCCCCGCGCAGCCCGAAGAGCCTGCCGAGGAAGCGCCCGTGGTCGAGCCCGAGCAGGCCGAGACCGCGCCGCCCGAGGCCACCACCGAGATCGTGACCGAGGCGACCGAGACCGACGACGCGCCCACCGAGCGCGCCGCCGCCGCGCCCAATATCAGCCAGCGCCCGCGCACCCGGCCCGAACGGCCCACCCCGCCGCCCGCCACCGAGACGGCCACCGAGACGGCCACCGAAACCCCGGCAGAGGCCCCGCGCGAGACTGTGCAGGCGCGCGAGCCGGACCCCGAACCCGCCACGCCTCCCAGCGACGCCATCGAACAGGCGCTGGCCGATGCGCTGGCCGACACGCTGGCGCAGGAATTCGGCAGCGGCTCGACCCCCTCGGCGTCGGCGGCGCTGTCGTCGTCCGAGGCTGACGCGCTGCGGCTTGCGATCCAGCAATGCTGGAATGTCGGCGTGCTCTCGACCGATGCGCAGCAGGTCACGGTCACGGTCGGCTTCTCGATGCCCCCCGCCGCCCGGCACGAGCAGGGCTCGATCCGCATCGTCGCAGCCTCGGGCGGGACCGAGACGGCCATCCAGCAGGCGTTCGACGCCGCGCGCCGCGCGATCATCCGCTGCGAGGGTGACGGCTACGGCCTGCCGCCCGAGAAATACGACGCCTGGCGCGATATCGAAATCACGTTCAACCCCGAAGGCATGAGGCTCAGATGACCCGGCTTTTCCTGCTATTGTCCGCGCTGGTGGCGCTTCTCGCCCCGCTTGCGCCCGCCCACGCCCAGCCCCTGCGGCTGCAGATCACCGAAGGGGTGATCGAGCCCATGCCCTTCGCCATGCCCGCCTTCGTGCCGGAAAACAGCGCCGGCGCACAGTATTCCGACGCGCTGGCCCGCGTGGTCGCGGCGAACCTGACGAATACGGGCCTCTTCCGCGAGGTGCCGCGCGACGCGCATATCGCGCGGGTGTCGAGTTTCGACGCCTCTGTCAGTTTCAGCGACTGGCGCGCGATCAACGTGCAGGCGCTGATCACTGGCGCGGTCGAGGTCTCGGGCAACCGCATGACGGTCAAGTTCCGGCTGTTCGACGTGCTGTCGGGCCAGCAGATGGGGCAGGGGATGCAGTTCGCGGGGTCGACCGACAGCTGGCGGCGCATGGCGCACAAGGTCTCGGACGCCGTCTATAGCCGCATCACCGGCGAGGAGGGCTATTTCGACAGCCGCGTGGTGTTCGTCAGCGAAAGCGGGCCGCGCGGCAACCGCACCAAGCGGCTGGCGATCATGGATCAGGATGGCGAGAACGTGCAGATGCTGACCGACGGGCGGGCGCTGGTCATCGCCCCGCGCGTGGCCCCGGGCGGCGAGCGCGCCGTCTACACCACCTACGAGACGGGCGCCCCGCGCATCGCGCTGATGAATCTCGCCACCGGCCAGCGCCAGCTTGTCGGCGACATCCCCGGCGCGATGACCTTTTCGCCGCGCTTCTCGCCGGACGGGCAGTCGCTGGTGTTCTCGGCCGCGCGCGGGGGCAATACCGACCTTTTCCGGCTCAACCTCGGGTCGGGGCAGATGCAGCAGTTGACCTCGTCGTCCTCGATCGCCACCTCGCCCAGCTTCTCGCCCGATGGCCGCAACATCACCTTCGAGTCCGACCGCTCGGGCACCTCGCAGATCTATGTCATGCCCGCCACGGGCGGCGAGGCGCGGCGCATCAGCTTCGGTCAAGGGCGTTACGGCACCCCGGTCTGGTCGCCGCGCGGCGACCTGATCGCCTTTACCAAATCTCATGCCGGGCGCTTCCATATCGGGGTGATGCGCACCGACGGGTCCGAGGAACGCCTGCTCACGGCCTCGTTCCTTGACGAAGGCCCGACCTGGGCCCCAAATGGCCGCGTCATCATGTTCACGCGCGAGGCGCAGGGCGGTGACCCGGCTCTCTACTCCGTCGATATCTCCGGGCGAAACCTGCGGCGCGTGCCCACGCCGGGACCGGCTTCGGACCCGGCCTGGGGGCCGCTTCTGCCCTGATCAAATCCAAGACTTCTCAACACATCTCTCAAGGGACAGACTGACATGACACTCTTCTCCAAGACGCTTCTGGTCGTCGCCGCGCTGGCGCTGGCGGCCTGCAACAATCCCCGCGGCGGGGGCACCTTCGGCGGCGGTGGTGCCGATGGCTTCGGCGGCATGCATGATGGCGGCATCCAGTCCGGGTCGCTGGGCGACCCGAACGACCCCAACTCGATTGCGCATTTCCAGCAGCGCATCGGTGACCGGGTGTTCTTCACCACCGACAGTTCCTCGCTGAGCGAGGAAGGCCGCGCGACACTGAACGCACAGGCGCGCTGGCTGACGGCCAATCCGCAATTCTCCATAGTCATCGAAGGCCACGCCGATGAGCGCGGCACCCGCGAATACAACGTCGCGCTTGGCGAGCTGCGGGCGAATGCGGCCATGCAGTACCTGATCTCGCAAGGTATCCGCGCCGACCGGCTGCGCACCGTCAGCTTCGGCAAGGACCGTCCGGTCGAGGCCTGCCCCGAACAGCGCTGCTGGGATGTTAACCGCCGCGCAGTCACCGTGGTCTCGCGCGGGCGGACCAGCTGATGCGGGGCCTGCGCGCGCTGGCCTTCGGCGTGGCACTGCTGGCCGTGCCCGCGCAGGCCGATACCGTGGCCGAGTTGCGCTCGGAGCTTTCGGCGCTGAGCGCCGAGGTGGCGACCCTTGCGCGGGAGCTGTCCTCGGGCGAGGCGGCCGAGCAGCCGGGCTTCGATGGCAGCCTGATCGACCGTGTCGAGCGGATCCGCGAGGAACTCGCCCGGTTGACCGGGCGCACCGAAGAGCTGGAATTCCGCATCCGCCGCGCGATTGACGAGGCCTCGAACCGGCTGGGCGATCTGGAGTTTCGCCTGACCGAGCTGGAAGGGGGCGACACCTCCGAACTGGCACCCGCCCGGCCACTGGGCGGTGCCGAGCCCGACAGCGCGCCCCAGCCCGAGCTTGCGGCGGGTGAACAGGCGGCGTTCGATGAGGGTCGCGCCCTCGCCGAGGATGGTCAGTATGACGCGGCGGCCGAGGCGCTGGCGCAATTCCTCGACCTCTACCCGGGCAGCCCGCTCTCGGCCGACGCGACCCGCCTGCTGGCCGAGGCGCACCGCGCCCGCGGCGCCGAATCCGAGGCCGCGCGCGCCTTTCTCAACCTCTATCTCGCAGACACCGAGGGCGCGTCCGCCCCCGGGGCGCTGCTGGCGCTGGGCGAGTCGCTCGGCCGCCTGGATCAGCGCGACGAAGCCTGCGTGATGTTCGACGAATTGCGCGAGCGCTTCCCCGACAGCGCCGAGACCGCGCAGGCCGATGAGGCGCGCGCGCGTCTTGACTGCCCGTGACAGTCGCGGCGCGGTTCGCGGGGGCGCTTGCCGCGCTCTGCCCGGACGGCGCGCGGCTGGGACTGGCCGTCTCGGGCGGTGGCGACTCGATGGCGCTTTTGCATCTGGCGGCGGGGGTGGTGCCTCCCGACCGGCTGGCCGTGGCGACAGTGGATCACCACCTGCGCCCCGGATCGGGTGACGAGGCCGCAGCGGTCGCCCAAGCTGCGGCGGAGCTGGGGCTTGCGCATGACGTGCTCGACTGGCGCGGCTGGGACGGGCAGGGCAATCTTCAGGCCGCTGCGCGCACCGCCCGGCGCGAACTGCTGGCCGACTGGGCGCGCCGCAACGGGCTGGATGCCGTGGTTCTGGGCCATACGCAGGACGATCAGGCCGAGACAGTGCTGATGCGGCTCGCACGCGGGTCGGGTGTGGACGGGCTTGCGGCGATGGCCGCGCACAGCCGCGCGCAGGGCATGGTCTGGCTGCGTCCCCTTCTGGGCCATGCCCGCGCCGAGTTGCGCGACTGGCTGCGCGCGCATGGGGTGCGTTGGACCGAAGACCCCAGCAACGACGACCCCGGCTACGACCGCATCCGCGCGCGGCAGATGCTGGCCGATCTGGCAGGGCTGGGGCTGACGCCCGAACGCCTGGCGCAGACCGCGGCGCAGATGCAGGCCGCGCGGGCCGTACTGGACGCCGCCGCCGATGACGCCGCGCAGGCGCTCATGCGCGCCGAGCATGGCGATATCGTGTTCGACGCGGGCGAGCTTGACGCGCTGCCGCTCGAGACTCGCGACCGGCTGGTGGCGCGCGCGCTCTGCATGATTGCCTCGACCCCCTACCGCCCGCGACTGCGCGCGCTTCACGCCGCGCTGAATGCCCCGGTGGCGACGCTGCATGGCTGCCTGCTGACCCGCGCGCGGGGTGAACTGCGCATCACCCGCGAGGCGCAGGCCGTGGCCGATCTGCGCGCGCCCCTCGGCAGCCTCTGGGACCAGCGCTGGAGCATCACCGCGCCGGCCGCCCGCGCGGCCTGCGGCCTCGAAATCCGTGCGCTGGGGGCATCGGGCCTGGCGCAATGCCCCGACCGCACCGGATGGCTGCTGCCGCGCCGGTCGCTGCTGGCCAGCCCCGCCGTGTGGGACGGTCCGCGGCTGATTGCCGCGCCACTGGCCGGGATCGGTGAACAATGGAAGGCGGTGACACGGGAATCGCCGCATTCGACAGGCCCCGCAGGTGTATTCGCATTGAATGTTGGACCGTAATCGTTATTTGTCACCCATGCGCGCGCGATCCGATAATGTCGCGCGTGCCACCTGACCGGAAGGAGACGCCTGTGGGCAACGCGCGGAATTTCGCATTCTGGATCGTCCTGTTTCTGCTGATGATCATGCTGTTCAACATGTTCAGCACGGGCCAGAACGGCTCTTCGGCACGCAGCGTCAGCTATTCCGACTTCATCGAGCGGGTGGAAAACAACAATGTGAACAGCGTCACCATCGATGGCGAGCGGATCGTCTTCGTAGCGGGTGACGGGCAGCAATACACCACCGTGCGCCCGGACGACTCGAACCTCACGCAACGCCTGCTTGACGCCGGCGTTCCGATCGAGGCGCGTCCGCAACAGCAATCGGGCTTCCTCTCCACGCTTATGCTGTGGCTGCCCTTTCTGCTGCTGATCGGGGTGTGGATCTATTTCATGAACCGCATGCAGGGCGGCGGGCGCGGCGGCGCGATGGGCTTTGGCAAGGCCAAGGCCAAGCTGCTGACCGAAAAGCATGGCCGGGTGACCTTTGACGATGTTGCGGGCATTGACGAGGCCAAGGACGAGCTGGAAGAAATCGTCGAGTTCCTGCGCAATCCGCAGAAGTTCAGCCGTCTGGGCGGCAAGATCCCGAAGGGCGCCCTGCTGGTCGGCCCCCCGGGCACGGGTAAGACCCTTCTGGCGCGCGCCATCGCGGGCGAGGCGGGCGTGCCGTTCTTCACCATCTCGGGCTCGGATTTCGTGGAAATGTTCGTGGGTGTGGGCGCAAGCCGCGTGCGCGACATGTTCGAGCAAGCGAAGAAGAACGCGCCCTGCATCGTGTTTATCGACGAGATCGACGCGGTGGGCCGCTCGCGTGGCGTGGGCTATGGCGGCGGCAATGACGAGCGCGAACAGACGCTCAACCAGTTGCTGGTGGAAATGGACGGGTTCGAGGCCAATGAGGGCATCATCATCGTCGCCGCGACCAACCGCCCCGACGTGCTGGACCCCGCGCTGCTGCGCCCTGGTCGTTTCGACCGTCAGGTGCAGGTGCCCAACCCCGACATCAAGGGGCGCGAGCGTATCCTCGGCGTCCATGCCCGCAAGGTGCCGCTGGGCCCCAACGTGGATTTGCGCATCATCGCGCGCGGCACGCCCGGTTTCTCGGGCGCGGATCTGGCGAACCTCGTGAACGAGGCGGCGCTGATGGCCGCCCGCGCGAACCGGCGCTTCGTCGTCATGGACGATTTCGAGAACGCCAAGGACAAGGTGATGATGGGCTCGGAACGTCGCTCGATGGTGATGACCGAAGACGAGAAGAAGCTTACAGCGTATCACGAGGCCGGGCACGCCGTGGTCGGGATGCATGTCCCCGAGCACGACCCGATCCACAAGGCCACGATCATCCCGCGCGGGCGTGCGCTGGGGCTGGTGCTGTCGCTGCCCGAGCGCGACCAGTTGTCGGTCAGCTATCGCAAGTACAAGTCCAAGATCGCCATGGCGATGGGCGGGCGCGTGGCCGAGGAGATCATCTTCGGCGAGGATGCGGTCACCTCCGGGGCGGCCAGCGACATACAGCAGGTCAGCAAAATCGCCCGCGCGATGGTCACGCAGTTCGGCTTCGACGACGAGCTTGGCTATGTCGATTATGCCAATGAACAGCAGAGCTATCTGGGCACTTATGGCGGTGGGCGCAGCCACGCCGAGCTGACGCAGAAGCAGATCGACGACAAGGTGCGCGATCTGGTCAATGAAGGCTATGAGACCGCCAAGAAGATCCTGACCGAGCATCGCGACGAGCTGGAAAACCTGGCGCAGGGGCTGTTGGAATACGAGACCCTGACCGGCCCCGACATCAAGCGCGTGATGAAGGGCGAGGCGCTCAGCAAGGGCGATGACGACGAGGATGGCTCGGCCAGTGACACACCGTCGGTGGTGGCGATCCCCAAGACGCGCGGCCGCAAGCGCGGGTCCGACGACGATGGCGGGATGGAGCCCGAACCCTCGACCTGACGACGCAGGCGGCGCCAGCCCCCCGCGCGCGCCGCGCGACCGGGGCGCGCCCACCCGCCCACCCCGCGCCCCGCCCGAGCGGCGCGCGCGGGGGGCGGTGAGACCACCGGACGCCTCGGGCTCTGAGAGGGGGCCGGAGCTTTTTCATGGGCGGGATGTCACGGCCGCGACAGGGGCAGCCTCATGGCCTGTAATGCCGGGCCCATATGCGGCCACGCCTGTGATGGCGATCCTGAACCCCGGTGACCTGGCCGCCGGGATCTCCAGGGGCGGGTAATCAGTCCGAAAAGCTGCGCAGGGCGCTCAGTCCAGCCGGATCGCTGCGCGCTCGAAATCCTCGCGCAATTCCTGCCCGTCGGGAAAGGTGATGCGGATGCTCACGCTTTGCAGCGCATCGGGCGCGAAGCCCAGCATCGGGGGCACGCGGATCGCGTTGGGCTGATTGCTGTCACGGTGGCAGGGCTCCATCATCACCCGGATGATGGGCTCATTTCCGTTCACCCCCATGTAGATCGCCTCGATTCCGCAGCGCCACGCCATCAGATGCGTGAAATAGAGCAGATCCTCTGTGCCCGTGGCCGCCAGCGCGATCCAGTTGGCGCGGGTCATTTCGATGATCGGCTGAACCTCGGCCTGTGTGGTGAAGTTCTGCGCCTGCGCGCTCGGCGCCAGCATCAGTGCCGCGATGCCTGTCAGTCGTGCCAGCATGTCGTCCCCCCTCCCGCTCTCTCAGACCACCAGATGCCGCAATCCTTGCGTCACATCGGTGCGCAAGGCCAGTCGCAGCGCCGCATCGTCGCCCGCGCGCAGCGCTTCGAGGATCAGCCGGTGATGCGGCGGGGCCGTGGTGCGGCGCAGCCGCGTGTAGAGCGCCCGCATCGTCGGCCCCAGTTGCAGCCAGACCGTCTCGAGAAGCCCCAGCATGGCCGGGCTTTGGGCGCGCAGATAGAGCGTGCGGTGAAATTCCAGATTCGTGCGGATGTAATCCACCGGGTCCTGGCGGTGGATGGCGCGGGCATTGGCCTCGTTGATGCTCTGCATCCGGTCGATCAGCGCCATATGCGCGCGCCGCAACGCCCGGCTGGCGAGTTCGGGCTCCAGCAGCGCGCGGATCGAGGCCAGCTCCTCGATGCGCTCATTGCTCAACTCGGGCGTCGCCACCCGCCCCGAGGCCGAGAAGGTCAGCGCCCCCTCGGCAGTCAGGCGGCGCACGGCCTCGCGCGCGGGGGTCATGCTGACCCCGAAGCTCTTGCCGATCCCGCGCAGGGTCAGCGGCGTGCCGGGGAACAGTTCGCCATGCATCACCTGCTGGCGCAGTCCGCGATAGACGCGGTCATGTGCCGATTGGGCGGGTGGCTCGGGCAGGCTGGGGCGAAGCGCGGGTTGCATCGCAAACTGTGATCACAAACCGCGTGATGCGTCAATCCGGCGTTCCTGCCAAGTGCCTTGCGCGCCGCCCTCGTTTCCGGTTAGAAAACTTTACCAATTTCTGCCGGGAGGGGGCCATGCCGGTCATAACCAATATCGACGATCTGCGCCGCCTGCATGAACGCCGCACCCCGCGCATGTTCTACGACTATGCGGAATCGGGCAGTTGGTCCGAGCAGACATTTCGCGAGAACAGCAGCGATTTCAGCCATATCCGCCTGAAACAGCGCGTCGCGGTCGACATGTCGGGGCGCAGCACCCGCACGCAGATGATCGGCGAGGATGTTGCGATGCCGGTCGCGCTGGCCCCGGTCGGGCTGACCGGGATGCAATGCGCCGATGGCGAGATCAAGGCCGCCCGCGCCGCCGAGAAATTCGGCGTGCCCTTCACCCTGTCGACCCTGTCGATCTGTTCCATCGAGGATGTCGCGGAGCATACGAAAAAGCCCTTCTGGTTTCAGGTCTATACGCTCAAGGATGACGATTTCATGCGCCGCCTGTTCGAGCGCGCGCGCGCCGCGAAGTGCTCGGCCATCGTGGTGACGGTCGATCTGCAGGTGCTGGGCCAGCGGCACAAGGACCTCAAGAACGGGCTGTCCGCGCCGCCCAAGCTGACGCTGAAATCCATCCTCAACCTGATGACCAAGGGGCCCTGGGGGCTCGAGATGCTGGGCACGCACCGGCGCACCTTCCGCAATGTGGTGGGCCACGCCAAGGGCGTGACCGACCCCTCCTCGCTGTCGGCCTGGACCGCCGAGGCGTTCGACCCGGCGCTCGACTGGAAACGGATCGCGCAGTTCAAGGAATGGTGGGGCGGCAAGATGATCGTCAAGGGCATCATGACCCCCGAGGATGCCCGCGCCGCCGCCGAGATCGGCGCCGATGCCATCGTGGTGTCGAACCATGGCGGGCGGCAGCTGGACGGGGCGGTGTCGTCCATCCGGATGCTGCCCTCGATCATCGACGCGGTGGGTGACAAGGTCGAGGTGCATTTCGACAGCGGCATCCGCTCGGGGCAGGATGTGCTCAAGGCGCTGGCGCTGGGGGCGACGGGCACCTATATCGGGCGCGCCTTCACCTACGGCCTGGGCGCGATGGGCGAGACAGGGGTGACCAGGGCGCTCGAGGTCATTCACCGCGAACTCGACACCCCCATGGCGTTGTGCGGCGAGACCGATGTGAAGAACCTCGGCCCGCATAACCTGTATGTGCCGCAGGGCTTCGGTGACCCGACTGTGCCGCTGTGACAGGGGCAGCGGTTGATCGGCCCGGCGCGCGGCTGCAGGGTTCGGCCGAAAGCGCCCTCGGGCCGTGCCCCGCCCACCCACCCGCACGGCCCGAGGGCGCTTTCGGCCCGGTCGAGCGGGCCGGGAAAACCTGTCCCACGCGCGGTGATCCGCCGGACGCCGTGAGCATTGCGCAGATGCGCGTCCCGCACATGCGCGCGCGCCGGGCCGTGGGCGCGGCAAAGGGGCGGCATCGGCAACAGTAACCTTGTCCGGCAAAGATTGTTGCAATCGCCCGCCCGCTTGGGCAAAGCTGCGCCGCAAGGCTGCACGGCTGAAGGGTGCGCGGTGCGCGGGCGCCAGCAGAACAAGGGCAGCCAGAAGGGCCGCGCGGGGCAGCGGCCACGAAGGGCAGGCACTGGCATGAGCGTGCGCGAACAGTTGCGGTTGCGGGGCGAGCGGCAGGCCAAGCTTCTGCGCGCACTGCGCAAGAGCGCGTCGCTGCGCCGCCGCACCGACCGCACCGACCGCATCCGCCCGCGCGACATTCTGGCCTTCGTCACATTGCGAAACGAGTTGCCCCGGCTGGCCTATTTCCTCGACTACTACCGCGCGCGGGGCGTGGCGCATTTCCTGATGGTGGATAACGGCTCGACCGACGGGACGCGCGACTTTCTCGAAGGGCAGCGCGATGTCTCGCTCTGGACGACCGAGGCCAGCTACAAGGGGGCGGGCTTCGGCATCGACTGGATGAACCACCTCTTGTGGCGCTTCGGGGCGGGGCATTGGGTGCTGGTGGTCGATGTGGACGAATTCCTCGTCTACCCGTTCTGCGACACGCGGCCCCTGCACGCGCTGACCGACTGGCTGGACAGCCAGGGACGGCGGTCCTTCGCGGCGATGCTCTTGGACATGTATCCCAAGGGCGCGGTCACCGCGCAGCCCTACCGGTCGGGGCAGGACCCGTTCGAGATCGCGCGCTGGTTCGATGCGGGCAATCATGTCATCTCGCGCAACCGCAAATACCACAACCTGTGGATCCAGGGCGGCGTGCGCCAGCGCGTCATCCTGCGCGATGCGCCCGCGCAGGCCCCGGCGCTCAACAAGATCCCGCTGGTGCGCTGGACGCGGCGCTATGCGTATCTGTCGTCCACCCACATGCTACTGCCGCGCGGGCTGAACAAGGTCTATGACGCGGGCGGGGGCGAGCTGGCCTCGGGCGTGCTGCTGCACGCGAAATTCCTCGACTCGGTAATCGACAAGGCCGAGGAGGAGTTGACGCGCGGCGAGCATTACGCGCGCTCGCGCGAGTACCGCGCCTATCGCGAGACACTGGCGCGCGAGCCCGATCTGTGGTGCGAGTGGTCGACCGAATACATCAACTGGCGCCAGCTCGAGATCCTCGGGCTGATGTCGAAGGGGGACTGGGCATGAGCGCGCGGCTGGGCATCGTCATGCTGTGCCACACGGCGCTCGACCGCGCGGCGCAGGTGGCGCGCTTCTGGATGGATGCGGGCTGCCCGGTGGTGATCCATGTCGACCGCGCGGTGCCCGAGGCCGAGCTTGCGGGCCTGCGCGAAACCCTGGGCGACGACCCGCGCTTGCGCTTCGGTCCGCGCCACCGCTGCCGCTGGGGGTCGTGGTCCATCGTGCAGGCCACGCTGGACGCTTCCACGGTCCTGCTGCGCGAGTTTGCCGAGGTGAGACATATCCTGCTGACCTCTGGCGCCTGTCTGCCGCTGCGCCCGGTGGCCGAGATGCAGGCGCAACTGGGCGCGCGCCCCGAGACCGATTTCATCGAATCCGTCGCCATCACCCACGCCAGATGGATCACCGGCGGGCTGTCCGAGGAACGCTTCACCCTCTACTTCCCGTTCGACTGGCACCGCCAGCGGGGGCTCTTCGACACAAGCGTGGAGTGGCAGCGCCGTCTGGGCATCCGCCGCCGCATCCCCAAACCGCTGGCGCCGCATATGGGCTCGCAATGGTGGTGCCTGACGCGCGAGAGCCTGCAGGCGATCCTGTCCGACCCCAACCGCAAGACATACGAGCGCTATTTCCGCCACAACTGGATCCCCGACGAGTCGTATTTCCAGACGCTGGTGCGGCTGCATGCGCGCGACATCGAAAGCCGGTCGCTGACGCTGGTGAAATTCGACCGCAACGGGCGGCCCAACCTGTTCTATGACGATCATCTGCACCTGCTGCGCCGGTCGGACTGCTTTGTCGCGCGCAAGATCTGGCCGGGGGCAGGGGGGCTCTATGACTTCTTCCTGTCCGACAGGCCCGCGACGCTTGACCCGGTGCCCGCCGAGCCCGCCAAGATCGACCGCTATTTCGAGCTCGCTGAGAAGCAGCGGACCGAAGGGCGCGCCGGGCTCTACATGCAAAGCCGCTTTCCGGATATCGACGCGACCGGCGCGGCCCGCAGCGCCGGCCCCTACACGGCACTGGCGGGGTTCGACCATGTCTTCGCGCATTTCGAAAGCTGGCTGGGGCGGGCGACGGGGCTGCGCCCGCACGGCCACCTCTACGCGCCGGGCAAGGTGCAGTTTCATGGCGGCGCGCAGGTCTGGCACGGGGCGATCAGCGCCTCGGCGCCCTTGCGCGACTACAACCCGCGCATGTTCCTGACCAACCTTCTGTGGTCCACGCGCGGCGAGCGGCAGGTCTTCGCCTTCGGCCCCGAGGATGCGCTGGACGAGGACATGATCGACTTCATGACCTATGATCCCAACGCCACCCTCGCGCTGATCAAGGGCGCGTGGCTGTTGCCGCTGTGGCGGGCCGAGGGGGCGGTTCCCGACGACCTGCTGGCCCGTATCGGTGCGCTTCAGCGGCGCGAGAGCGAGTGGCTGGGGCGGATGGAGTCGCGCTGGGCGCAGGCACGGCTGCATGTCTGGTCGCTGGGCGAGGTGTTGCAGGACCCGGCCGCGCGGCTGGCCACGCTGGTCGCCGGAATGGACGGCGCGGCGGGGCTGAAGGCGCATGG
>PXES01000293.1 GCA_003564655.1 Paracoccaceae bacterium | reverse complement strand
TCGAGAACCTTGGTCGGCCCGAAGGACTTGTGAATCGATCTCAGTTCGACCTGTCCCAATGCGTCAACAGCCTTGCCTTGCCCTGACCCGCAGAGGTTTATCCGCTGCGGCAGACCTAGAGCAGGACCTGATCGAGGCAAGAAACCGAACCGCCTCTCGGCGTGACGAGGGGCGGCAACTGCCGCATGGCGGTGACACAGGGCGCAACGACAACGCGGCGGGCCGCGGGGTCACTTTGGCCACGTTGGCTCGAGCCTGTCTGACAGCCTCGGTCGGCAGGACCAAATGCGCCCTTCATCCTGAAATCGACCGCTCTCCTTGCGGCAACCGGTGTCGGACGATGGCGGCATGAAAGGCCGCCCCGCCCGGAAGTGCCGTATCGTTGAAATCGTAAACCGGGTTGTGCAGAGGCGCAGACCTTTCGCCATTTCCGATGAACACGAAACACCCGGGGACATGTTGCAGGAATTGCGCGAAATCCTCCGACGCGGTGATCGGAAAGTCGGCGACCATTACCGTCTCGAATTCTCCGGTCGTCCGCGCGGCGGCAAGCGCCTCTTCAGTCAGCTGCGCATCATTGATCACAGGGACGAATTCGCGACTGTACTTAACGTCAACATCCATGTTGTGGGCCCGCGCGATCCCAAGCGCCATGGCGCGCAGCTGCTGCTCGATCATCGCGCTGACTTCGGGCTTGAAGCTGCGCGCGTCACCAACCACGCGCGAGAGGCCCGGAAGCGCGTTTCGCGTGCCGTCCGTTATCAGTTCTGTCACCGACAAGACCGCCGTTTCAGTCGGGTCGAGCCGACGCGAGACGATGGTCTGCAGGCTTGTCACCAGCGCGCAGGCCGCAACGAGCGTCTCGTTGCCCGCATGCGGTCGCGCGGCGTGGCCACCCGTCCCGCGCAACGCGATCTCGAACAGGTCTTCTGCCGACATGATCGGACCCGCACGCGTGCGCAATTCGCCGACCGGAAAGCCCGGCATGTTGTGGATGCCGTAGATCTCGTCAAAGGGAAACCGCTCGAGCAGCCCGTCATCCAACATGGCCAGCGCGCCTTTTCCCCATTCCTCAGCAGGCTGAAACACGAAGCGCACGGTGCCGTCGAACCCGCCCTCCTCGGCCAGCATCTTCGCCGCGCCCAACAGCATCGCCGTATGCCCGTCATGACCACAAGCGTGCATCAGGCCCGGCACGGTCGAGCGGTGCCCCACCTGCCCCTGCTCCTGTATCCGCAACGCATCCATATCGGCCCGCAGTGCGATCGCCCGACCGGATGTGCCCCGCGTCAACGTGCCGACCACACCTGTGCCACCGATCCCTTCGGCCACATCATCAAGGCCGAACTCCCTCAATCTGTGGGCCACGAAGGCCGCCGTGCGCTGTTCCTCGAAGCCGAATTCCGGATTGCGATGCAGGTCATGGCGCCAGGCGACCATCTGCCTGACAAGCGCTTGCAAGTCGATCATGTCCGCGCCCCGGACATATGGCCCGGGCGGCCGGCACCCGTGGCAGGGGGCCTGACAGGCGCGCGGGAAAGCGCGGGATCTGTCGCGCCCTCGGCGCCGTCCAGCAAGGTCGTATATCCCTGCATCACCATGCCCGGGATGCGTTCATTGCCGGGCGATGACGTGTCGGGAACCGTGATCCAGCCCTTTGCGTCCGCAACCCGCGACGCCTCTGCGACAGGGCCGTCATCGTTACCCGCCACGCGAACGATCCCGGCGCCGTGGCGCGTGATCGCAGCAGCCCGTTCATCGCTGACACCGGAGCGGATGCAGATCGTGCATCGGCACCCGGTCAGACCTGCCCCCTGCGCGACCTCGTATCCGTGATTTCCGTCTGTCGCGCATGAGGTGGTCATGCCGACAGCGACCGACCTGTCCTCCGGCAGCGCGAGGTCATTCGTCTGTCGGGAAGGTCCAAGCCGATGCCCTTCACCCTTGGTGTCGAGAGCGCTGCGGCCGATCTCTCCGGCAAGTCCGCGCAGCAAGATCAGCGGTGTTCCCTCGCGGGCCTCGACGGGCTTACCGAATTCAGCAAGCGTATTCGGTCGCAGCATGGAATACCTCGCACATCAGGGTCGGCCTTTTCCGCTGTCAGCCTGCCGGGAAGGACAGGGACGCCGCGCTCATTGTTACGAGGCTGCGGCCAGTGTGCAACCCAGGCTCTCCGGGCAGCAACGTCGCCCCCTGCCAGGGCGGTCGAAAAAGGCGGGCATCAGGCGAAGCGGATCAGAGACCCGGCAGATCATGTGTTGCACGATCTGCGGCTTGCCCGCGAACAGAGCGTTGAAATCGCGCCGGAGGGCCAGAATGCGCAGTTCGCCTGTCATATGACGTTTGCCTGGTCACAGCACATCGGGACAGTTTTCCGAGGCCACGTGATTATGCCCAAGGCGCCCTCGGGGCGTGCAGGGGTGGGTGGGCACGGCCCGAGGGCGCTTTTCCGCGAACTGCGCGAGCGCGCTGCACAGAGTGGATCGGCCGGATCCCGTATGATTAGCCAATCCAGTACCGTCAGAGCTTCGCTCAATTGCATAATCACGGCGTGTACATGGACCAACACCCCGGACTCGCCGACTGCAGGCCGGTCGGACAAGACGGACCCGGTTCGCGACACCAACCCGAAACAGCGCGCGGTTCAGAACCGCATCGCGAAATTCGCCCGCAATCCGTGATCCGTGATCCCCGAGGCAAATCGGCCGGTATAGGACAGACCGAGCATGGCCGACGCATTCAGCCGCACCGAGGCACCGAGATCCAGCATAAGCGTGTCGCGGGCCATGGGCAGGCCGAAAACCGTGAACGCGTCGCCCCCCGCAAAGGCATGTCGCGTCTCGGGCGTCAGACCGCCATGGGCCCGTTGCCAGCCCAGCAGGCCGGACAGATCGGCGACATTTTCGCCCAGGCTGATCTGCGTGCTGGCCCGCACGCCGAATGTCGAAAGCAGATTCGACATGCGCCCCGGCGCGCCCGACAGTGCCGCGGGGGCATCGGTCTCGGTGTAGCCGTTGCTGCTGTGTCTGACATAGGCCAGCCGCGCGAAGGGTTCGAGCTGCGCCGCGCCCTGTTCAAAACTCAGCCCCGCCTCGCCGAAGATTTGCGTCGTGCGCGCGGAATATTCCACCGAGACAGTGCGCCGCATCGCGTCGATGTTGTGCTGCGCATGGGCGGCCCCGAAGCGCAGGCCCAGATTGCCGATCTCGGCATCGGCATAGGCGCCCAGATGCCAGGTCGCGACCGAACCGCTTGTCAGACGGTCATCGACCCGGAAGCTTGACCTGCTGTAGCCCCCGAACACCCCAAGGCGCAGATCGCCTTCGGTCAGCATGTCCGCGCCCAGAAACAAGCCACCGATATTGCGCCGGAACGCGGCCGCATTCCCGTCGCTGTCCCAGCTCGCCTGCGCGCCGAAGCCCTGTGCCCAGACCGCCATGCTGTCGGTGATCTGTTCTGTCGCCTGCGCGCCACCCGCGCCCACACCGCGCGCACTGCGCATCCGGTCGAGCGCGGCCTCGCGCGGGAAGCGGCTGTCGGCGATCAGCGCGCCGCGCAGGGTGGCATGCACCTCGCCCGAGAGCAGGTCCAGCGCGCCAGGGGCATCTGCTGCGGATGCTGTCAGGATTGTATCATAGATATCGTTGCCCGGCCCCAGTGATTCGACCCCCTCGCCGGTATTGCACTGATTGATGGTGTATCCCGGTAAGCAGAACCCCGCAGCAGGGTCGCTTTGCTCCGAGATCAGGAAGACATTGTTCGCGTCGTAATCGAGGCTGAAGTCCAGAAACGCGAAGTCATTGGTTACATAGTCGAATGTCCCGGTGACGCCGCTCCCGGCCGTCAGGATCGTGTAGGTCCCGGGGGTATAGCCGCTGCCCGTATCGGTGCCGTTTTCCGCCGTGACAAAGACCGTACCGCCATTGATGACCGCGTTGGTGTCAACCGACAGGAAATCGTTGTTGATGCCCTGGGCGAAACCACCATCGTTCAACTCGACCTCGAAGGTCGATCCCGGACTGAAGACAACGCTCGCCAGGCTCAGCGTGCCGATGGACTCGCCCGGCGCGATGGTGCCGCCATCGCCTATGGTGACCGCACCCAGCGTACCGGTGCCGCCAAGCCGCCCATCCGTGATCACGACCGTATTGCCCCCCAGCGCGCCATTGACCAGCAGCGTGCCGCCAAAGACGTTGGTCGTGCCGCCGAATGCCGCGCTGCTGCCGGTGAAGTTCGTCACCCCGCTGAAGTGGCGGATGGAACCGGACGACCCCGAGATATTCGCACCGAAAACATAGTCCCCGGAGGTGTCGGAATGGTTGAAGGTCAGCCGTCCGTCGCCACTGCCGAAGGACAGATTCGTTGTGTTCAACACACCTGGTGCGTCAAGGGTGAAGCCACCGTTGAGCAGGCTGCCTACGACAATATCGCCCTCCGAGGAGGCTGCCGAGGCGATCTCGACCGTGCTGGCCGACAACTCGCCACCATTGCTCAGCGCCAGAAGGCCGAACCCCTCGAACCCGACTGTCATCGCCGCGCTTTGCGGCCCGGCAGCGGTGGCGCCGGTGATCGTCCAGCGCGCATCTTCCCCGGTGATCTCGGCCGTGCCG
>PXES01000394.1 GCA_003564655.1 Paracoccaceae bacterium | reverse complement strand
GTCACGCTCGGCCCCGTGGACGCCGCGACAGTCGCGGGCACCGGCATGATCATGGCGCAACTGGTCGTGGTTTGCCTGCTGGTGATCTGGGGTGCGCCGGTCCACGCGGCAATCATCACGGCGGGTATCGGCGTTCAGATCTGGGCCTTCCGCCGCTGGCGGCAGGACCCGGCGCGGCTGGCGCCGTGGTTCAACGGCACGGGCGTCGGGCCCTATGTGCTGGGCATGATGGTCGCGGCCTTTGCCCTGCGGGGGATCGGCGCATGACGCTGAGCTGGGCGCAGATCTTCCGGCTGGGGCTGGTGCAGGCCTGCCTCGGCGCGATTGTCGTACTGATGACCTCGACGCTCAACCGGCTGATGGTGGTGGAACTGGCGCTGCCGGTAGTGCTGCCGGGGTTTCTGGTGGCATTGCATTACGGCGTGCAGATCACCCGGCCCAACTGGGGCTTTCTGGCCGATCAGGGCGGCAACCGCACGCGCTGGATCATCCTTGGCATGATCATGCTGGCGCTTGGGGGCCTGGGCGCCGCGGCCGCGATTCCAGTGCTCGAGACAAACCTTGCGCTGGGGCTGGGGTTGTCGGTCGTGGCCTATATCGTGATCGGGCTGGGCGTTGGCGCGTCGGGCACTTCCCTGCTGGCGCTGCTGGCGACTGCGACGGCCGAGCATCGCCGCCCCGCCGCAGCAACGATCACCTGGCTGATGATGATCGCGGGCATCGCGCTGACAGCGATCACGGCGGGGCATTTCCTCGACCCCTATGGCCATGCGCGGCTGCTGGTGATCGTCGCGATCATCTGCGCGGGCGCTGTGGGGCTGACCGTGCTTGCGGTCTGGGGGATAGAGCGCCGCGTCATTTCCCGCCCCGCGCCGCCGCCCGCGCGCTTCCGTGACGGGATCGCCGAGATCTGGGCCGACACCCGCGCGCGGCATTTCACCTTTTTCGTGTTCCTGTCGATGACCGCCTATTTCATGCAGGAACTCATTCTGGAGCCCTATGCCGGCCTCGTCTTCGGCTTCACGCCGGGGGAATCGACCTCGATGTCGGGCGCGCAGAATGGCGGGGTCTTTCTCGGCATGGTGCTGGTGGGCGTCGCGGCGACCGGGCTGCGGGTCGGGAGCCTGCGCTTCTGGGTGGTGTCGGGCTGCATGGGATCGGCGCTGGTGCTGATGGCGATCGCCATGGCCCCGGCGATGGCGGTGCCGCTGGTGCCGCTGGTAATCGGCCTTGGCTTCTTCAATGGCATGTTCGCGGTCGCGGCCATTGGGTCGATGATGCAGCTTGCCGGCGAAGGGCGTGACAAGCGCGAGGGCACGCGCGTCGGCCTCTGGGGCGCAAGCCAGGCCATGGCAGCGGGCTTCGGCGGACTGACCGGCGCGGCGCTGGTCGATCTGGCGCGCAGCTTGTTGCCCGTGGCAGAGGCTTTCGGCGCGGTGTTTTCCGTGCAGGCCGCAATCTTCGTGGCGTCGGCATTCCTCGCCGCGCGCATCATGGTGCCGCGCGCACCGCAACTTGTCCCGGGGGAGTGACCCATGAGCTATGATGTCTTTGTCGTGGGCGGTGGCCCCTCGGGCGCAACTGCCGCCGATGATCTGGCGCGGGCAGGCCACAAGGGGGCGCTGCTGGACCGCGCTGGACGGATCAAGCCCTGTGGGGGAGCGATCCCGCCGCGCCTGATCGCGGATTTCGCGATTCCCGAGGATCAGCTTGTGGCCCACATCCCCACGGCGCGGATGATCTCGCCCACCGGTCGCGCAGTCGATATTCCCATCGAAAACGGCTTTGTCGGTATGGTGGACCGCGAGCATTTCGACGAATTTCTGCGGGTGCGGGCGTCGGAAAACGGGGCGGAGCGGCTGACTGGCACCTTCCTGCGCGTGGAACGGGATGCGGAAGGCACGCATGTTGTCTGGCGCGACAAGGCAAGCCGCGAGGAGCGGCGAAGCGCCACGAAACTGGTGATCGGCGCAGATGGGGCGCGCTCGAATGTCGCCCGCGCCGAGGTGCCGGGCGGCGACAAGATCCCCTATGTGATCGCCTATCACGAGATCATCAAGGCCCCGCCGGCCAATGATGTCTACGACCCCGACCGCTGCGACGTGATCTATGACGGGCGCATCTCGCCCGATTTCTATGGCTGGGTGTTTCCGCATGGCAAGAGCTGCTCGGTCGGGATGGGCACCGAAAAGCCCGAGGCGAACCTGAAGGAGGCCACGGCGGCGTTGCGCAAGATGGCTGGGCTGGAAGGCTGCGAGACGATCCGGCGCGAGGGTGCGCCGATCCCGTTGCACCCGATGGACCGTTGGGACAATGGCCGCGATGTGGTGCTGGCGGGCGATGCCGCCGGAGTGGTCGCGCCGTCCTCGGGTGAGGGGATCTACTACGCCATGGTCGGCGGGCGCGTGGCCGCGACAGCCGCGCAGGCGGCGCTGGTCTCGGGCAAGGCGAAGGACCTGCGGCTTGCCCGCAAGCTGTTCATGCGCGAGCACAAGACCGTGTTCCGGGTGTTGCGCCAGATGCAGGACGCCTATTACAAGTCCGACGAACGGCGCGAGCGCTTCGTGTCGCTCTGTCATGACGTGGATGTTCAGCGCCTGACGTTTGAGGCCTATATGAACAAGAAGCTGGTGGCGGCGCGCCCGCTTGCGCATCTCAAGATCGGGGTGAAGAACCTGATGCATCTGACGGGGCTGGTCCGGCCAGGATATACATGAGTGTGCGGATCCCCGCCTGGGACGAGGATGGCACGCTGCGGCCAGTGGACAAGCTGGAGGTGCACCGGCGCGGCCTGCGGCACAAGGCGATCTCGGTGTTCGTCACCGAAGGCGACCGCGTGCTGATGCAGCGCCGGGCGCTTGGCAAGTATCACACGCCGGGGCTTTGGACGAATACCTGCTGCACGCATCCGCATTGGGGCGAGGCGCATCTCGACTGCGCAACCCGGCGGCTGGAAGAGGAGATGGGCATAACCGGGCTGCCGCTCAGCCATGTGGCCGAGATCGAATATCGCGCTGATGTGGGGGGGGGATTGGTCGAACACGAATTGGTTCAGGTTTACACGGCGCGTGCGATGCCCGATTTGCCGGTCGCACCCGACCCGGACGAGGTTGCGGATACTGACTGGATCAGCCTCGCAGCGCTGGTGGCGCTGATCGAGCGCTTCCCGGAACGCTTCACTCCCTGGCTGCGCATCTACCTGCGCGATCACGCGCGCACGATCTTCGGCCCGGCGGCGCTGGAGGTCTCGGCCGACTAGGCTGCCTGCGCCCGCCTACAGGCCCGGGGCGAAGCGAGGTCAGGCGAATTGCGGGTTGCGCCGCAGAACCGAGAAATTCAGCGCACCGGCGATGGTCACCCACAAGAGATAGGGCGCGAACAGCAAGCCCGCGACAGGGTCGAGCATCCAGAAGCTGACCATCGTCGCCGCGACGAAAGTCCAGAGAAAACACAGGATGATCATTGCCGCGCGCATCCGCTTGAGCCCGAAGAAGACCGGCGACCACAGCGTGTTGAAGGCAATTTGCGCCGCCCAGAAGGCCAGCGCCTGCGCCGAGCCTTCGATCAGTGAAACCCGCATGGCGGCATAGGACATGGCGAGATAGAGCGTGATCCAGACCAGCGGAAAGACGATTCCCGGCGGCGTCCAGACGGGTTTGTCTAGCTCATCATACCACTTGCCCGGCTCGAACATCGAGCCCGTCGCCCCGGCGGCTCCGCAGGCGGCCAGAAAGGGCAGAAACAGCATCCAGTCCATCGCGCCCTCCATGCGTGGGCTGACCTAAAGGCGCCCCCGTTCCGGGTGCAAGCCTTTACTGGGCGCCCGTGCCGGGCGCGCGGTGCAGCGCCGCCTGCGCAGGCACGTAGCTCAGGCGCTGCGCCGGTCCATGACGGGATATGCAGCACGGCGGCGGAGGTCATGCTCGTGCAGCCGCGCAAGGGCCGCGATCAGCGCTTCGGAGCGCGGGGTTTCGGGCGCCTCGAGTGTTGCGGCCTCGACCAGAAATGCGGTTTCGGGGCAGGGGCGGGCGTAGAGCGTCGGCATCCGTGGCAGGCACAGGCTGGTGCCCGCCTTGAGCCCGGCGAGCGCCAGCCAGCCCAGTTTGCGCCGGTGTCCCGTAACTGCCCGGCGGCTGATCGAGTCGCAGCCCTGCGCACGGATTACGCCGCCGATACCGTCATAGATGTGCCGCGCAGCGTAGATACCCGGTCGACAGCCAAGCGGCAGCGCAGCAATGCCCGGCTCGGCCCGCTGGTAGAGCCGCGTCGCCTCGCGTAGCAATCGGTCGGTCATGGCGCGAATCTCTGGGCGGGGTTGCGGCGACCGGGTGAAGTCGTCGGGGTCGAGCCCGGCTTCGGCAAACCAGTCGAGTGGCAGATAGATCCGCCCGCGCCGCGCATCCTGGCCGACATCGCGCGCGATATTGGTGAGCTGCATCGCCAGCCCCAGATCGCAGGCCCGCGCCAGCCGGTCGCGGTCGCGCACGCCCATCAGGACGCACATCATCGCGCCCACGACTGCGGCCACGCGCGTCGAGTAGGCCCGCACATCCGATAGTGTGGGAAAGCGTCGCCCCTCGGCATCCCATGCCAGCCCCTCGAGCAGCGCATCGGGCAGGGCGCGGGGCAGATCATGCGCCTCGATCAGCCGGGCGAAAGCGCGGTCCACTGCCGCAGCACGAGGCGCACCGCGATAGGCGCGGTCCAGCCGGTCCTGCAAATGCAGCACGGCCGCCACGGGGTCGCGCCCTTCATCAACCGCGTCATCGGCCAGGCGGCAAAAGGCATAGAGTACCAGCGCCGGGTCGCGCACGCGGGCGGGCAGGAGCTTCGAGGCCGCGTGAAAGCTGAGCGAGCCGGTACGGATCGCAGCGCGGCAGGCCTCCATATCGGCGACGGCGCTCATTCCGCTGCCACCTGGAGGGGGGCTGCCACGAGGGTCGCGGCGCGCTCCGCGTCGGGCACAAGTTGCGCCAGCACCTCTGCCGTGCCGATCACACCGGGCACGCCTGCGCCCGGGTGGGTTCCGGCCCCGGCCAGATACAGCCCCGGCACTTCCTCCGAGACATTATGCGGGCGGAACCACGCGCTTTGCAGGATACGCGGCTCGATCGAGAAGCCCGCGCCCAGCGGCGAGAGGTAGCGGTCGCGGAAGGTCTCGGGGGTGAAGGTCACGCTCTCGGTGATACGCTCGGACAGCCCCGGCAGGAGCCGCTCTTCCAGCATCGCGAGCATCTTCGCACGGTAGGGTTCGGCCTCCTGCGTCCAGTCGACGCCGTTCGCATGCCCCAGATGCGGCACGGGCGAGAGGACATAGAAGGTGTCATCCCCCTCGGGCGCGGCGGAGGCGTCGGTAACCGTGGGCCGATGGACATAGAGGCTCATGTCATCCGCCAGGTGCCCGCGGATGAAGATGTCCTTGATGTGCTCGCGGTAACGCGGGCCGACAACGATGGAGTGATGCCCCACATCGCGCCACATTTCGCGCGTGCCCCTGGTTCCGAAATACCAGACATAAAGGCCCATCGACCAGCGCGTGCGGGCGAGCTTCGCATCGCTCCAGCGTTTTTTCGGGCGGTTGCGCAAGAGCCGCGTATAGGTGTGCCCGGCATCGGCGTTCGAGACCACGATATCAGCGGTGATCTCGCGCCCGTCCTTCAGCTTTACGCCCGCCGCGCGGCCCTGGCGCACCAGGATCTCGTCCACATCGACGCCGAGGCACACCTCGCCGCCCTGATCGCGGACCACGCCGGCCATGGCTTGGGCGATTGCCTGCACGCCGCCCATCGCGTAATGCACGCCGAATGCCTTCTCGAGATGGCTGACCAGCGCATACATCGAGGTCACGCGGAACGGATCACCACCGATGAAGAGCGGATGGAAGGAAAACGCGAAACGCAGCCGCTCATCCCGGAAGCGCCTTGCGGCATGGGCATAGACCGAGCGATCCGCGCGATACCAGGCGAATTTCGGCAGGACCTTGATCAGATCCCAAAGCTTGTTCATCGGACGGCGGCCCAGATCCTCGTAGCCGAACCAGTAGCGCGCCTCGGCATCGGCGAGGAACTGGCGGTAGCCTTTCAGGTCATCCGGCGCGAGGCGGGTGATTTCGGCTTCCATCGCCTGCGGGTCATTTCGCATCGTGAAGCTCGACCCGTCGGGCCAGCGGATCTGATAGAAGGGCTCCATTGGCTTGAGCGTCACATCGGCATCGAAATCGCGACCGCAGGCAGCCCAGAGATCGCGCAAGCCCTGCGGCACCGTCACGATGGTCGGGCCCAGATCAAACCGATGCCCCCCTTTCGTGATCGACGAGCCGCGTCCGCCCGGTTGGTCCAGCCGGTCAAGGACCGTGACAGCATAGCCCTTGGCCCCCAGCCGCATCGCAGAGGCCAGCCCCCCCAGCCCGGCGCCGATGACAATGGCGCGCGAAGGTGCAGAATCGGTCATGGATCGGTTCCCGTATCGTGTTCAAGCCAGCCTACACTGCGCCGGAATGTCAATCAAGGTTTACATTCGTAGCTTTACTATGTCCAGGCTATGTGACAATCTGGCTTGACATGTCTGACCCGGGAATCGCCATGCAAACCGTCACGCTCAGCCTGTTCCGCTTCGATCGGATCCTGGCGCGGCTTTGGGTTCTGGGGCAGATGGGTGCGGCGCGGCTGTCGCTGCCACATGTGCCGGGGCTGGGCTTCTGGAAGCTTTGCGGCTCGGGCACGGGCGAGGGCTTCACGCCGCGCCCGAACTGGGGCACCTGGGCGATCCTCGGGGTCTGGTCCAATGCGAAGGCCGCGCGAGACGGGCTGGCCCAAGCGCCCTTCACTCGCTGGCGCAACCGCGCCGACGAATCAGTGACACTCTATCTCGAGCCGTTCTCCGTGCGCGGTCATTGGTCTGGCGCGCGCCCCTTCCGGCCCGAAGGCGCTGCCGATGGTCCCGTCGCCGCGATGACCCGCGCCACTGTAAAGCCGATGCGCGCGTTCCGGTTCTGGGGGCGGGTACCGGACATCTCGGCGCGAGTGGGCGCAGACCCGAACGTGATCTTCAAGATCGGGATCGGCGAGGTGCCGCTGCTGCATCAGGTCACATTCTCGATCTGGCCTGACACGGCGAGCATGGCGGCCTTTGCGCGAACTGGCCCGCATGCCGACGCAATCCGCGCCGTTCGTGAAGAGGGCTGGTTCAACGAAGAACTTTACGCCCGCTTCCGCATCAGCGCGACGCAGGGCACCTGGCAGGGGCGCGACCCCCTGTTCCGCAATCAGACGCAGGAGGCCGCATGACGCCGTTCCCCTTTACCGCCATCGTCGGGCAGGACGAGATGAAGACCGCGATGATCCTGACCGCCATCGACCCGAAGATCGGCGGGGTTCTGGTCTTCGGCGACCGAGGGACCGGCAAATCGACCGCAGTGCGCGCGCTGGCTGCCCTGCTGCCGCCCATCGAGGCCGTTGCGGGCTGCCCCTGCAACTCCGCCCGCCCCGCGGATTGTCCCGACTGGGCTGACGTGACCGACCAGCATCTCGTCACCCGCCCAACCCCGGTGGTGGATCTGCCGCTCGGCGTAACCGAGGACCGCGTGACTGGCGCGCTGGACATCGAACGTGCGCTGACCCGAGGCGAGAAAGCCTTCGAGGCCGGGCTTCTGGCGCGCGCCAATCGCGGCTATCTCTATATCGACGAGGTCAATCTGCTCGAGGATCATATCGTCGATCTGCTCCTGGACGTGGCGCAGTCGGGCGAGAATGTGGTCGAACGCGAGGGGCTCTCGATCCGCCATCCGGCGCGCTTTGTGCTGGTGGGCTCGGGCAACCCCGAGGAAGGCGAACTGCGCCCGCAACTGCTCGACCGTTTCGGCCTCTCGGTCGAGGTAAAGAGTCCTGATGATATCGAGACACGGGTCGAGGTTATCCGCCGCCGTGACGCCTATGAGAACGATCTTGAAGCGTTCATGGAAGACTACGCCCCGCAGGATGCCGCGTTGCGCGAGCGTATCCTCGCCGCCCGTGCGGCCCTGCCGCAGGTGCGCACATCGAATGTCGCGCTGCATGACTGCGCATCGGTCTGCCTGGCGCTCGGCTCGGATGGCTTGAGGGGGGAGTTGACGCTGCTGCGCACGGCCCGCGCGCTCGCAGCGTTTGAGGGCGCAGACGAACTCACCCGCGCGCATATCCGCGCAAGCGCCCCCATGGCGCTGCGCCACCGCCTGCGCCGCGACCCGCTGGACGAGGCGGGCTCCACCGCCCGGGTCGCGCGTCAACTGGCTGAAGTGCTGCCGTGATCCGGCCTGCCCTCATTTTCTTGCCTCAAATACTCCGGGGTTCGGGGCAGCGCCCCGAGACGCCGCGCGCCACGACCGCCCCTTGACCATGACACCATTCGACGAAACCGCTGCACAGCCCTATCGACCCCGGCCCCCGGCGGACCCCTGGGAACAGGTCGAACTCGCATTGACGCTCCTGGCCATCGACCCACGGGGCTTGCGCGGTATGTGGCTGCGCGCGCGCACCGGACCAGTGCGTGACCGGGTGCTGTCAGGGCTTGCCCTGCTGGCCCCGCGAAAGCTGCATCCCGCCATCAGCGACGAGGCGCTGCTCGGCGGGCTGGATCTGTCGGCGACACTCGCAAGCGGTGAACTGACCCGCCATGCCGGGCTGCTCGCCGAACCCGGCCTCAAGCTTCTGGCTATGGCCGAGCGCTGCCCGCCGGGGTTGGCCGCGCGGCTGGGCCAGGCGCTCGACAGCGTGCCTGAAATCAGCCTCGTCGCACTGGACGAGGCAGCGGAAGAGGGCGAGGGCCTTCCCCCGGCGCTTGCCGACCGGCTGGGGCTGTTTGTTGACCTCGACAGCCTTTCCTGGGGCGAGAGCCGCGAGATCAGCCTGCCGCGCGGCGCCATCGCCACAGCGCAGGCGCGCCTTGGTGCCATCGCCACCGGCAAGGCCCTCGCCCGGCTGACGCGCGTCGCCGCCGAGCTTGGCATCGGCAGTTTGCGCGCGCCGCTCATGGCGCTGGCCTGCGCGCGCGCCCATGCGGCATGGCGCGGCAGCGATGCTGTGGAAGTCGTCGATATGGAGGTGGCCGTCGCCCTCGCCCTCGCCCACCGCGCCACACGCCTGCCCGAGGACGCCCCGCCCCCGGACGAGACCCCGGATCCCCCGCCCCCCGACCAACAGGAGGGAGAAGCCGAGACGCAGGACCCCACCCCCGATCTTCCCGACGAGGGGCTGATCGCGGCGGCCAGCACGGCGCTGCCGCCCGGGTTGCTCGCCCGGCTGCAGGCCGCGCGCGTTGCGCGCAGCGCGCGGGCGGCGTCGGGTGCGGGAGCCGCGCGAAAATCGATGCGGCGGGGGCGTCCGCTGCCTGCGCGTGCGGGAAAGCCGGGTTCGGGCGCGCGGGTTGATGTGATCGCGACACTCCGCCAGGCCGCGCCATGGCAGAAGATGCGCCGCCGCCTGATGCCCTCCCGCGCGGCGGATCGCCTGCTGCTGATGCCCTCTGACATTCGCATCCGCCGCTATCAGGACCGCACCGACCGCGTGTTGATCTTCGTTGTCGATGCCTCGGGCTCCAGCGCGCTGGCGCGGCTGGCCGAGGCCAAGGGCGCGGTCGAGCTGATGCTGGCAGAGGCCTATTCCGCGCGCGATCATGTGGCGCTGGTCAGCTTTCGCGGGCAGTCGGCGGAACTCAGCCTGCCGCCGACCCGCTCGCTGGTGCAGGCCAAGCGGCGGCTTGCGGGGCTGCCGGGCGGGGGTGCGACACCGCTTGCCAGCGCGTTGCAGACAGCCCTCGAAGCAGCCGATCAGGCGCGCGGGCAGGGCATGGCGCCAACACTGGCGTTGCTGACCGACGGGCGGGGCAACATCGCACTCGATGGCAGCGCCGACCGTGCGCAGGCCGCGCAAGAGGCCGCGCAGCTTGCCCGCGCCATCGCCGCCAAGGGTCTGCCTGCGCTGGTGATCGACACCAGCTTGCGGCCCAAACCCGCGCTGCGCGAGCTTGCCGGCCAGATGGGGGCCGAGATGATCGCCCTGCCGCGCGCTGATGCGCGCGGGCTGTCGGCGGCGCTGGGCGCGGTGCTCGGGCGTTAGGGGCGTGACCGCCCTGCCCGATGACTGGCCATTGCGCGCGGCCTCGCGCATCATCCGGTGCCGCCCGCATGAATGGCATGTGCAGGTCACGGGCACGGGGCCGGATTTGCTGCTGCTGCACGGGGCGGGCGCGTCGGCGCATAGTTTCCACCCGATTATGTCGCATCTGCCGGGGTTTAGGCTGATCGCGCCCGACCTGCCCGGGCAGGGCTATACGCGGGCAGGTGGGTTGCGTCGGCTGGGGCTCGACCCGATGGCCGAGGATCTCGCGGCGCTCTGCGCCGATCAGGGCTGGCAGCCCACGGCGATCATCGGCCATTCGGCGGGCGGGGCCGTGGCGCTGCGGCTGGCGGAGATCCTGCCCGCGCCCCCGCAGGCAGTGGTGGGGATCAACGCCGCACTCGGGCCATTCGACGGCGTGGCGGGCTGGCTGTTTCCGCGCTTGGCGCGCGTCATGGCGGCGAGCCCGCTGGCCGCCGTGGCCGTAACCCGACTGTCGTCGAGCCGCGCGCAGGTGGAACGGCTGGTCGCGGGTATGGGCTCGACCATCGCGCCGGAAGGGATCGCCACCTATCAGCGGCTTGTCAGTAGTCGCGCGCATATCGAGGGCACGCTGGGCATGATGGCGCAGTGGCAGCTCGAGCCGCTGCTGGCGCGTATGCCGCAAATCGCGGTGCCGACCCTGCTGATAGCGGCCCCGCGCGACCGTGCCGTGCCGCCTGCCGTGTCGCGCATGCGGGCAGAGATCCTGCCGCGCGCCGAATTTGCCGAACTGCCCGCCTATGGCCATCTGGCGCATGAGGAGGCCCCCGAACAGGTGGCTACGCTGATCCTGCGCTTTCTCGCACAGCATCATCTGCCCGTTGGGGACGTTCCCGGGGCGCGCCACGCAGACGGCTGAGGGGTCGCGCCTAGCCCTGAAGCGCCCGCTCCGCCGCCCGTGCGACATTGCGGCGCTGGATGAAGAAGACCAGCGCCGCGACGCTCAGCCCGATCGCATCCGAGGTCCAGCCACCGGTGATCATGCCCAGCGCCGCCACACCCACGAGCAGGCGCAGCGCGATCCCCAGCGCGCCGAACAGCCAGCCCTGCACGGCCGAGGCCAGCAGGTAGATGCCCAGAAGCGCGGTCAGGAAGACGTGGATGATATTGCCCAGGTCACCCTGCATCAGCAGCCCGTCATTATAGAAGAAGATGAAGGGCACGATGAACGCCGCGAGCCCGATCTTGAAGCTCTCGACCGAGGTTTTCATCGGGTCGGACTGCGCAATCGCCGCACCGGCATAGGCGGCCAGCGCCACGGGTGGCGTGATGGCGGACATTACCGCGTAGTAGAAGATGAAGAAATGCGCGGTCAGCGGCTCGATCCCCATGCGGATCAGCCCCGGCGCGATGACCGAGGCCGCGACCGCATAGGCCGCGGTCGTGGGCATCCCCATGCCAAGGATGATCGCCACGCACATCGCGAAGAACAGGGCCAGCAACTGGCTTTGCCCGGCAATCGCCATCAGAACGCCCGACAGCCTGACGCCGACGCCAGTAATCGCGATGATCCCCACGATGACGCCCGCCGCTGCGCAGACCGCAACCAGCTGCAGCGACATCTTGGCCGCGATCTCTAGCGCGTAGGGGATCATGCGGAAATGCTCGACCGCCTTGGCGATGCCCGCGGACATGGGCGAGTTCAGCCGCAGCGTCATCACCACCCCGGCAATCGCGACAATGCTGATCACGATCGAGACCGCAAGCTGCGTCACCCGCCCGTCGCCCCAGCCATTGACGAGGATTTGCGCGCCCACGACCAGCGGCATCACCGCCAGCACGCACAGCATCAGGCCCATCAGGTGATTCCAGACCCCGTCCTCGCGCCCGTCGACCAGAACGCGGATATAGCTGACCGCAAAGGCCGCGATCATCGCATAGGTGCCGGCGCGGATCACCGAATAGCCAATATAAAGCGCGCCGATCAGCATGATGATGGGAATGAACAGATAGACCTTTTTCGCCATCTCGCGGAATTTCGGCAGTTGCGAGCGCGGCAGCCCCTTCATGCCGTTCTTCAACGCTTCCTTATCGACCATGAAATAGACCGACACGAAATACAGCACCGCCGGGATGATCGCGGCAATCACGATCTCGCGGTACTGGATGCCGGTGATCTCGGCCATGATGAAGGCGCCCGCGCCCATGATAGGCGGCAGGATCTGCCCGCCGGAACTGGCCGCGGCCTCGATCGAGGCCGAGGTCTGGGGCTTGTAGCCCACCTTCTTCATCAGCGGGATGGTCAGCGACCCGGTCGAGACGACATTGCCCGCCGAGGTGCCGTTGATCATCCCCATCAGCCCCGAGCCGAAGATCGCCACCTTGGCGGGGCCGCCCCGCGCGCCGCCCGCCGCAGCGAATGCGAAGTTGATGAAGTATTCGCCGACGCGGCTGGCCTGCAGGAAAGCCGCGAAGGGGATGAAGAGGATGATATAGGTCGAGGAAACTGCCGTCGTCGGCCCCAGCACGCCGATATCGGTATAGATGCGGGCGAAGAAGCGCTCGGGCGAGTAGCCACGATGGTTCAGAAAGCCCGGCAGCCACGGCCCGAGAAAGCCATAGGCGATGAACGCGGCCACGATCACCACCAGCGCGATCCCGGCAAGGCGGCGGGTCAATTCGAGGATCAGGATGATCCCGGCGATGGCGGCATACATGTCGTTGACATGCGGAAACACGCCCGCGCGATTGCGCAGGAACCCGGCATGGGCGATGATGTAGATGCCCACGGTCAGCGCCGCCAGTGCGAGGATGATATCAGACAGCGCGATGCGCGAGCGCTTGTGGTCAGGGAACAGCCAGCCCGCGAAAAGGGCCAGCACTGTCCCGCCAGTGATCGCCCAGCCAAAGGTGTATTTCATCTGGTCCGGGGCAGCGCCCTGGGCGATCAGGTTGCCGGTCGCCACGGCCCAGACGATCTGAACAAAGGCCACCCCGACACCGAGTCCCGCCAGTGCCAGAAAGGCCAGTTCTGCGGGAGAGCGGCGCCCCTCCTGGCTGTCGTCTTCCGGAAACACGACGGCCGAATAGAGCAGGAAGCCCAGGATCAGCCCGCCGGTGACATGACTCAGCCGGTAGACCCAGGTTTCCAGCGGGTAGAGATTCATCGCGATGATGTGGAAGGCCGTGTAGGCGATACAGGCCAGCGCGAGGATGATGCCCAGCATACCCGGCGGCACGCGCTGATTCGACATGATGATCTCGCGATCCGCGCCCTCGGCAAGGTTCTCGGGGGCGTTCGCCGTCGGGTCGAGTTGCTGCGGATCGGTCTGCTGGGTCGCCATGCGGTAGGTCCTCGTGTCGGCCGTCACTAGGGATCGTCAATACACAAAAGGCCGCATGAAGCGGCCTTTTGCATGTTCACCTGCGCTTCGCATCAGCCGCGCAGATCGTCGGCGATCTCGAAGCCGTTCTCCTCGAACCAGCGTACAGCACCGGGGTGGAAGGGCAGGAAGCTGTTGTTCTCGAAGTTTTCCGGCAGTGTCGCTGCGGCGGCGGCGTGGATCTGCATCATGCGGTCATTGTTTTCCATGACCAGCTTGGTGATCTCGTAGGCCAGGCTCTCGGGCATGTCCTCGTGAACGACGGCGAAGTTCCACATCGCGACCGACTGCTGATCTTCGTCCTGCACGGTGTAGGAGCCGCCCGGGATGGTGAAGGGCGACACTTCGGGGAAGGCCTCGAGTACGGCTGCATGTTCTTCATCCGAGAAGGTGAAGGTCCGCACATCGGCTTCCGCCGCAAGCTGTGAAAAGGCCGCGATGGGCACTCCGGCGGCAAAGACGAAGGCGTCGATCAGCCCGTCCTGCAACTGGCTTGCCGCATCAGCCGCACCGGCGAAGGAGACGTTGGCCTCGACATCCAGTGCTTCCAGGATGCGCGGCCAGTAGGTGCCGGGCGTGCCGCCTGCGGGGCCGACACTGACGCGCTTGCCTGCCAGATCACCGACCGAGCTGATGTTCTGGCTGCTCAGCGCGATGCCCTGGAAAGGGGTCTCGTACATCGGGAAGAGGGCGCGGACCTCGGTGTGCTCCAACCCGGGCGCAAGCTCGCTCTCGCCCTGCAGTGCCTCGAACATCGGACCCATGGTGACAAGGCCGATATCATGCTCCTGCATCTGCAGCAGGGTGACGTTCTGCACCGGGCCGCCCGTCACTTCGCCGCTGGCGCTGATGCCCAGCTCTTCCGAGATGAACGAGGCAAGCCCGTTGCCATAGACGAAATAGACGCCACCCTGGCTGGCGGTGCCGACCGTCAGATCGGACGGCCAGTCCGAACGGTCATCTGCTGCTGCCGCCGACACGGCCATGATCGCGGTCGCCGCGAGGGCGGTGAAACTGAAATTACGCATGGGAACCTCCTCCTGTTGTGCGCATACTCTCCGCATCCCCTCTGCGGGGGTTCATGCGGGATGACCGGACTCAAGCCTGTTCGCGGGTGAAATGCAAGGATGATGCGCCTTAGGTTAGCGCAAATCCGTATGTCGGCCCGTCCTATGCGTTGAAGAGGAAATGCAACACGTCGCCGTCCCGGACCTCGTAGGTCTTGCCTTCGACACGGAACTTGCCCGCTTCTTTGGCCCCCGCCTCGCCGTCATGGGCGATGTAGTCATCATAGGCGACGGTCTCGGCGCGGATAAAGCCGCGTTCGAAATCGCCATGGATCACGCCCGCCGCCTGCTGGGCGAGAGTGCCGACTGGGATCGTCCAGGCGCGGGCCTCCTTGGGACCGACCGTGAAATAGGTGTGCAGGCCCAGCAGGTCATAGCCCGCACGGATCAGCCGATCGAGGCCGGGCTCTTCCAGCCCCATCTCGGACAGGAAGAGGGCGGCCTCCTCGGCGTCAAGCTGGCTGATCTCTTCCTCGATCTGTGCCGAGATGACGACATGTGCCGCCCCCTGGTCGGCGGCCATTGCCGCAACCTTTTCGGACAATGCATTGCCGGTGCCAGCAGCGGCTTCCTCGACATTGCAAACGTAAAGGACGGGCTTGGCGGTCAGCAGTTGCAGCATCCGCCAGCTCTTGCGTTCCTCCGCTTCGATCTCGACCGTGCGGGCGGGGCGGCCCGCCTCGAGTGTCTCGAGCGCGCGGCGCAACAAACGGTTCTGCTCGACCGCCTCCTTGTCGCCACCGCGCAGCTTGCGCGACAGGTTGGCCAGCCGCTTCTCGATCGAGTCCATGTCGGCGATCATCAACTCGGTCTCGATGGTCTCGGCATCGGCCACGGGGTCGATTTTGCCCTCGACATGGGTGACATCATCGTCCTCGAAGCAACGCAGGACGTGGGCGATGGCATCCACCTCGCGGATATTGGCGAGAAACTGGTTGCCCAGCCCCTCGCCCTTCGAGGCGCCGCGCCCCAGCCCCGCGATATCGACAAAGGTCATGCGCGTGGGGATCCCCTGCTTCGATTTCGCGATCTCGGCCAGCCGGGGCAGGCGGGAATCGGGGACCGCCACATCACCGACATTGGGTTCGATGGTGCAGAAGGGGAAATTCGCAGCCTGCGCTGCGGCGGTGCGGGTCAGCGCGTTGAAAAGCGTCGATTTGCCGACATTCGGCAAGCCCACGATCCCCATCCTGAACCCCATTAGCATTCTCCCGGCTTTCCGTGCTGCGGGGCGTCTTATTGGCTGGGGCGCAGCAAGACAAGGGCAGTTGATTCCCTGCGCGAATTCGCCCAAACCCAAGGCGCAACAGCGCTAGCGACGGGGCAGAGACAGGATGACACGAATCGACCAGACATTCGCGCAGCTACGCGCGCAGGGACGCAAGGCTTTTGTGGCCTATGTCATGGGCGGCGATCCCGATCTGGAGACCTCGCTCGCAGTCATGCAGGGATTGCCTGGCGCGGGTGTGGATATCATCGAACTGGGTGTGCCCTTCACCGACCCGATGGCAGACGGCCCGACCATTCAGCTTGCCGGGCAACGCGCGCTGGAGAGCGGGCAGACACTGGTTTCGACGCTTGAGATGGTGCTGCGGTTTCGCGAAACGGATGACCAGACGCCCATTGTCCTGATGGGCTATTACAACCCGATCTATTCGCACGGGGTGGAACGCTTCCTGCAGGATGCGGTGCAGGCCGGGGTGGATGGGTTGATTGTCGTGGACCTGCCGCCCGAAGAAGATGTCGAGCTGTGCATTCCCGCACAGGCGGCCGGGCTGAACTTCATCCGCCTGGCCACGCCCACGACCGATGCGCGCCGCCTGCCCAAGGTGCTCGAGAACACATCCGGTTTCGTCTATTATGTCTCGATCACCGGGATCACGGGCGCCGCTGCGGCGCAGGCGGTCGAGGTCGGTCCGGAAGTGGCGCGAATCAAGGCCGCGATCGATCTGCCGGTGATTGTGGGCTTCGGCATCTCGACCCCGGAAACCGCTCAGGCGATCGCCGAAGTGGCGGATGGCTGTGTCGTTGGCTCGGCGATCGTCAAGCAGATTGCTGACGGGCGGCCTGTGGCCGAGGTGCTGGAGTATGTGCGCAGCCTTTCGGACGGTGCGCATCGGGGGTGATGGAGCAGTAGCTCAGAAGCCGGCGAGGTCCATCACTCCGCCACTGCCGGGATCGCCCAGAACCACAACCCACCACAGCTTGCCGTTGGAGTCCTGATGCCAGCCGACGCCGACTTCGCGGGCGCGGCGGTCAAGAATGACTTGCCGCGTCTCGGGTTCTTGCATCCAGGCGTTGACGGTCTCGAACTCGGTCTCGAAGGTCTCGGATATCAGCTCGCCCACGAATGTTCCGCTATAGCCCGCGCGCTCGGTGCGTTGCATCGGGCTCGACCCGTCTGAACCCCAGTGCCACGGGCGGCTCTGGAACGACATGTCCTGCGCGTGAGTCGCGGCCGCACTCGCCAGCGCCGAGTTGGGCTGAAGCGGAGCCACCCCATTCTGCTGGCGCAGCGTGTTCAGCCCGTCCGTCATGCGCTGACGCACGCGCGGGGCGTCAGAGGGGCTGATTCGCACCACCGTCGGTAGCGGGCGTCCATCGTCGCCCATCTGGACCTGACGCGGCGCGGCGGTTTCACAAGCTGAGAGCGCCAGTGTTGCAACCAGCAAAAGACCAAGGTGACGAAACATGTGCGAAATCCTAGCAGAACGCGCGGTACCTAGCTGGTCAGGAACAGCTTTTCAAACACAACTCGGCGTGAGGACGCCCACGCGTGACATTCCTGCAATGTCATGACGCTTGGTCATCTGCCTGTGACAGCGGCTTAAACCCGCACCGATGCGAAGACGAACCGAAAAGTGTTGCGAATATGACGACGTGCGCAAATTCTGCCCCTCTCCTCCGCATGTTGGCGTTGCACTCTGCGTATGAAGATGGTTGAGACGGATTACGACATTTCGTCTTGGGAGTCGGCGGGAAAACATCGTCGGCGTGTTCTGGAGGTTACCATGAAGAAAATCGCACTCGCAGCTGCCCTGTCTGTTGCCGCAACCTCGGCATTCGCCGGCAGCCACAGCAAAATGGGCAAATACTCGGAGCCGGTCATCGAGCCGCCGGTGATCGTGGAAGAAACCCGCGCTGGTTCGGGTGGCATCATCGTCCCGATCATGCTGCTGCTGATCGTCGCTGCTGCTGTCGCATCGCGCTGATCACGACCTGACAGGTCTGAAAAAAGAAAGGTGGTCGGAATTCCGCCCACCTTTTTTTCGTTCTTGGTGCTGGATTGTGCAGGGGTTACGTCCACCCTTGCAAATTCGATGCGATGACCTCTGACAGCGCGGCGATATGCCGGTCATCGTCATTCAGGCAGGGAATGTAGGTGAACTCTTCGCCACCTGCCTCCTCGAAGCTCTCGCGAATCTCTTCGTTGATCTCTTCCAGCGTCTCGATGCAGTCGGCCGAAAAGGCCGGCGCGACGACTGCCAGCCGCTTGACACCCTGACGCGCCAGATCGGCAACGTGATCGACCGTGTAGGGCCGCAACCACTCTTCCGAGCCGAAGACCGACTGGAACGTGGTCTGCACCTGCTCCTCGGTCCAGCCGAGCCGTTCACGCAACAGACGCGTCGTCTTCTGGCACTGGCAGTGATAGGGGTCGCCCTCCAGCAGATACCGCTTCGGCATCCCGTGATAGGAGGTCACGAGCACCTCGGGCTTCGACTCCATCGCCTCATAGGCCTGCTCGACCGAGGTGGCCAGCGCCTCGATGTAGGCGGGGTGGTCGAAATAGGGGGCCACGGTGCGCGCGGAGGGCTGCCATTTCTGATCCATCAGCGCGCGGAAGAACTGGTCGCAGGCCGTGGCCGAGGTTGCCCCCGCATATTGTGGATAAAGCGGAAAGAAGAGGATCTTCTCGCAGCCCGCCTTGACCATCGCATCGACCTTCGACTTCGTCGACGGATTGCCATAGCGCATGCAGAAATCGACCATCACCCCGTCGCCGAATTGCGCGCCGATTGATTCGGCCAGCTTTTCGGTCTGATCCTTGGTGATCGTCATCAACGGGCTTTCGCCCTTGTCATGATTCCAGATCGACTTGTAATTCGCGCCCGAGGTGAAAGGCCGCTTGGTCAGGATGATGAGTTGCAGAAGTGGCTGCCATTTCCAGGCCGGATAGTCGATCACGCGCTTGTCGGACAGGAACTCGTTGAGGTAGCGGCGCATCGACCAGTAGTCGTAATTGTCCGGTGTTCCCAGATTGGCCAGCAAAACGCCGATTTTTGCGCG